>NZ_BBMP01000024.1 GCF_000755245.1 Halococcus sediminicola
CGATCGTCCAGATCGCACGCCTCGTACCCTCGGACCACTTCACCATGCTTGCCGCGATCGCCGTTCTGATACGAGACCGAAACCGCAAGCGGGAAGCGGAGTTCCCGCTCGCTGTCCTTGTACATCCGGTAGGTCGTCATGTACGATTTGTGCGTCTCGAGTTTCTCTTCGAGCCGGTCGCCTTTCTCGGCGACCGGCACGACTGTCGCAGCAATCTCGCGTGAGCGGCGGATGATGCGCTCGTTGTAGAAGCCGGAATCAGCCAGCAACAGCTCGATCTCGAAGGGATAGGCCTCGACGCGGTCGAGGACGCGCTCGACCGCGTCGGCTTGTTTCTCGTCGCTGCGGACGTAGGTCATCGCGAGCGTGATCGGCTTGCCGTTTGAGACGAGATAGGCGGTGCAGTATCGGTGGCAGGTCGTGGTCCCGTCTTTAGGGCTCATTCGACAAAGTTCGCCTATCTCGTCGCTGTAGGTCCCGTGATAGGGGTTATCGACGAAATCGATGGAGACGATCCTCGACCGGTCAGGGTCGAGGATCGTCATGGCCAACTGCATGAACAGCAGGTTGGCGGCGAATTCGAGCCAGCCTCGATCGAGTGTGTGGAGCCAGTCGAAGACGGTATCGTCGCAAGGAGCTTCGTGATTTTCGGCGCAAACCTCTCGAACGGAGCTCTGATTGGTGCTGGCAAGGATAACGACGGACCAGATGTCGCCAGGATCGAGGGGCGAGCCCTCGATCCCTGGCAAGGGAAGCTCTCCGATCACATCCGCCGCTACACCTTTGACGTCCCACGCCGAAAGGAATCCGTCTGGTTGGGGTAGCTGTAGCACATTCACTCAACCAGACATCTGCTCCAATCAGACCGATGCTTTAGCTCCGCCTCTCAACCCGATTGGGAACTACCGAGAGTGACTACCGAATAGCGCGGTGCGAAGAGTGCAGTAGCATGTTTCCAGCGTCAAACGCGCCCGACAGAGACTTCGCTCCGCTCAGAGATAAATCGGGCAAGTGTGTTCGCTGCAGAGGCGGGGAGTTCACACGGGTCGTCTTACAGACTGAGTAATCCGCTTGAGCCGTTCGGAGCTGAGGCACGCTAACGTAGGAATGATTCCGTGCCAGACAATGTCCGCGCCTATCAGTGCCGTGGTTCATTCCCCCGTGTTTCCCATTTTTCGAAAAAAATGAATCGAACGTGACTTCCTCGGGGATGAGGTCCACGTCGGTAGCGAGCGTTCGGCCGCCGGCATCGCACCGTTCACATACACTCGTCCGTTACAGCAGTTGAATGACAACGTTGACACTGGATGGGGCGCAGTTCTGGTACGAAGAAACGGGGACGGGACCACCGCTAGTGTTCCTCCACGGTGGCTGGATGAACGCCGACACCTGGCAGACGCAAGTCGAGCGCTTCGCCGAGGAACACCGAGTCATCACCTTTGACCTTCGTGGACACGGTCGAACGGGAGCAACCGACCGGCGACAGTACACAATCGAACTCTTCGCCGACGACCTCGAACGTCTGCTCGATCAGCTCGATGTCGAACGACCGATTCTCTGTGGCCTCTCGCTTGGGGGAATGGTGGTGCAGGAATACCTCGACCGACATCCAAACCGGGCAGTGGGCGCAGTCATTGGCGGGCCGCTTCAGTCGATGCCGCCGGTTGATCTCCCGCCCGGAATCAAACCGTTCATCTCGCCGTTACCGGGACTTGCAGCATCGCTCTCGGTCATCGGCCCGAGGGCGTCGTTTCAGTGGCTGCTCGGCGGTATCAGAATCATCAACGGTGGTCCGTGGCTGTCAGTCGATCCGGTGGTCAAGTCACAGGCAATGGACGCCGTCGGCGATATCTCGAACGAGGAATTCCGGAAAATCTTTAGCGCTCTCTACAAATACGACCCGCCCGAACTCTCTCATGTCGCAACCCCGACGCTCGTGATCTATGGCGAGCGAGAGACAGCTCCAGTCCAACGTCAGGGAGAGCGACTCGCGGCAACCGTCAACGATGGGGATTGGACGATGATTCCCGACGCGGGCCATCTCGTCAATCAGGACAACTCTGAGGCGTTCGATGGAGTCTGTGCGAAGTTTTTTGAGGAAATCACAGCATCGGTGTAGCGATGAGAGTGTCTCACAGTCCGCCGTCCTAACCGCGATCACAAACACGGGTACGGGTGGCGAGAGACGTCAGAGAGACGTTGGACGTGAACTGGCCTGTATGCAGGCAACGTGGCTTTACGAACGCTTGACAACCTCCAAACACCCATGGATAAAAGTGACACGGATTGGGACGGGTTCGACCCGGAGGCACGCGAAGAGCGGGAGATTGGCCGCGAGATGGTCTCGAAGAGCACGGGCTTGGGGTCGGTCGTCGCCCACTTCTATCGCGGGGAAATGAGTGTAGTCACGACGTGGCGTAGCCGCCTCGACGAAACCATCAACTGGGCAGTGACCATCATCTCGGCGATCCTCATCTACGCGTTCTCGACGGAGGGCAATCACGTGATCCTCCTGACTGGGATGGTCGTGATCGCCGTCTTCCTGGGCATCGAGGCCCGGCGCTATCAGGCCTACGACGTGTACCGTGCACGCGCGCGGATGCTTCAGGAAAACCTCTTTGCGAATACGCTTGACCCCTCACAGGGCGTCGAACACCGCGACTGGCGGCGCGAACTCAGCGAGGACTACCGAAACCCGACGATCAAGACACCGTACGTGGAAGCGCTTTCGCGGCGGCTCCGGCGGATTTACTTCCCGTTTTTCGCACTCATGCTCGCCGCGTGGCTGTTCAAGCTCATGGCCTTCTCGACCCAGCCGGTGCTCGAAACGGCCGCTGTGGGGAACGTTCCGGGGTTCGTCGTGTTCGGCGTCGTGGGATTGTTCTACGCTCTCATCACTGCAGTCGCGTTCTGGCCGCGTGAACGCCAGTCGAAGGGCGAGTTCAGCAAGGTCGAACACGGCGAGTGGAAGGAAGCCGAGTGACGTCCAGCCCACCGCGTTCGCCTTTTTTGGCGACCCTGATGGTGTGATTCCTCGGAATCAATACGTCGAATTCAGCCCGTCGGATTTGGAAACGGTGGGTGCACGGACGTATGCTCAACGAATAACGTTGAGCAGTAGAAGCAGCGTTCTCAGTGATAGGCGCTAGTCGACGACCTCTGTTTCTCCCCACACGTCCTGTTCGTTCTCGCGTGCGATGATGGGTGATCCGAGAGCCGTCCACCTGATTCATGTTCAACGCATCGCCGTCTCCTCTGGCGCTTGTTTTGCTGGCGTGAACTCCGCTGCGATGGATATCTTTGCTCCCGTCGAGACGATCGTACAGCCGAAGCCGTAGTAGTGCTCTTCAGCGGTTGAGTCGTAGTTCCATGTGGCATCGTCCTCCGGGGAGACGATGGTATCGATGATGAGACCGAAGAGAGACTCAACGCAGCACTCTGGAAATATAGCGAACGTATCGCGACACTCATCGAAGAAGAACTCGACGAGTTTGTCCGCCGAACTCAGAGCTGACTCCGTGTATAGCCCTCGTCCTTGGATTTATGTATTTCATAGATGATCGCCAGTTGGCCCTAATCAAAGCTGTCGTAATTGTCAAAGAATAAAAATATTATGGGTATATTCATAACACTGGTTGGAAGTTTTTTATCCGCGATTCAGCAGCATCTGTATGCGATTTCGCACTTCATCGGGGGAGTCGTAGGTTTCGTCGTCAAGTGGGATGAACAGTTCATCGATGGATTTCGAGCCACCCTGTGATTCGACCTCATGGTCGCCATAAGCCTCGATCAGTTCATCCGTTGTCGTTGGGTAGTCGTGGTTTTCGAGAGCTTCATCGAGGTCGCCGAGCGTCTCGCCGGTGTCGTCGCGTGGCGGTTCGGTTTCGTCGGCACGGTCACGCGCATCCTCAACGTCCCGCTCTCGCTGGCGTCGCTCTTCGTCATCCGCTTGCTTGTCTCGGCCCTTTTTGTTGTCTGCCATCCTCTGATATAGAAGAGCGATTGGCATAACGCTGTGGTCGCTCATCGAGACGACCATCGTGACACACGAGACAGTTTACATCTCATCCGCATCCAACGCGAGGGTATGCGACGCTCGATTGCAAAACACCACGTGTAACACTGAACCGTCCTACTGATGGGCTACAGGTACGCAGCGTCCCAGCGGGTCGCCTTGCGGAGATTACCACACTGATTGCATTCGATGTGTCCCATCGAATCCATGGCGTTGTCCGTTGTTTCACAGCTCGAGCAGAACCAGCCGTAGAGCTGATTGCGGTCTTGATTCAGGTACGACGGATGGAACGGCCCGTCCGACCCCCGAGAACTCTCGGCGAAGTCAATGTATATCTGCTCGCCATCGGTCGCGGTCCGCGGTTCTAACTCGCTGAGTTCGGTCCCTTCTTCCCCGTATACGTTCTCGATGTGGTCTGTGCCAGCAATAGTTATCGTCCGGTCGTAGAGCTTCTCGAATCCGCGGGTGGTATAGAACTGGTTTCCCGCCTCGTTCTCAGCCAAGACCAACCCCGTGATACGCTCGGTTCCACGCTCTGTGAGCAGTTCTCGTGTCGCAGCGAAGAGGTCCGTGGCGATGTTTCGTCCCCGATGATCGGGATCGACGTGCAGCCACAGGATCCGTCCTTTGTCGACTGTTTCGAGAATGTGGCTCTGGGAAAAGCCGACGACGTCGTCATCGGCCGCGACAAGGAACACCATTTCGTCACTGTCGAGGTAGTCATCGAACATATCCGCCCCGTACCATTCCTCGACAGCCGTCTCGATTGTCTCATCACGGAGAACGGAATATGACGCCGCTAACGACTCGCGAGCGATTCGTCGTACCGAATCGATATCTGCTGACTCAAGCGGGCGAATCTCCATGCGTATCCATGTGCTTGAAAGCGCATAAACACACGCTCTCCACCAGTGTGTCGCAGTCGGTACTCCAGTTCGACGGCGGAGCTTCGTCATCAGTTCTCGGGATCGGGAACCGAAGCCGATTGGAGGCTGCAGCCGAAGAATGCCTGTTAGTCGAGTCAGAATCTTACTCTGGAGCGATGGATCTAGAAGGGATACGGATAAATATTCCAGAAAAACCACGTCCAACCGGAGCGATATGGACTCTCGCGGTGAACACATCGAAATGATGGTTTCGGTAACGGAGTTGTCAGTGCACCCAGTGGCTACTCAGTACCGTCCCAACCGTGGACTAGCTAGGTTATCTCCTCTGAGCGCGTAGCTACCAGAATGGGACGGAAGAAGCACATCGTCGATCTCTCGGAGGAAGAACGGAGCGAACTCGAAGAGTTCGCTTCGAAAGGAGAGCACCGAGCAGAGGCCATCAACCGCGCAAAGATTCTCCTCAAAGCTGACGACGGGCTCACAGATACGAAAATCTGTGAGCACGTCGGATGTTCGATCGGGACACCATACCGGACGCGCAAAGCGTACTCCGAACGAGGGATTGCGGCGATTCATCGCCGCAAACCCGACCGCGACTACACACCGAAACTCGATGGGCGCGGTGAGGCTCATTTGGTCGCTCTCGCCTGTTCAGAGCCACCGGAAGGGCGAACTCGCTGGACGTACGCGCTTCTCGCCGACCGCCTTGTCACTCTTGAGGAGATCGAATTCGATTCGATCTCCGAAGAAACCGTGAGACAGCGGCTAAAAAAACGACCTGAAGCCACACCGCTCTGAGTACTGGCTCATTCCTCCCAAAGAGAACGCTGAGTTCGTCTACCGCATGGAAACGATCCTGTCACTCTACGAAAAACCGTACGACGAGACTCGTCCAGTCATCTGTTTCGACGAATCTAGCAAGGAGCTCCGAAAGCACGTCCGCGACCCGCTCCCGGCGACACCGGGAGCGGTCGCTCGAACGGATCATCACTACGAACGCAACGGGAAACGAATGCTTCACGTGGCCACTGAACCGTTGACTGGTCGGTGCCGCCTTCACGTGACCGAGCGTCGACGGACGTGTGAGTGGATCGACTGCATGGTCGCAATTGCTAACGACTACCCGGATGCGGACTGCATCCGGGTAGTCTTAGACAATCTCAGCACTCACAATCCGGCTGCATTCTATCGATTTTTTCCGCCTGAAAAAGCACGCGGGTATCTTGATCGATTCGAGTTTTACTACACGCCCACGCACGGGAGTTGGCTGAATATGGCCGAACTGGTCTGGAGCACGCTCCAGACGCAGTGTCTCAATCGCCGTATTCCGGACGCAGCGACCCTCCGGTCGGAGGTCGCTGCGTGGGAAATCGAACGAAACGAGATGAATATCACGGTCGACTGGCAATTCACAAACAAGGACGCTCGAACGAAACTTCATCGTCTCTATCCGACGATTGAGGAGGTAGAGAACTAGTCATTCCACGGTTGGGACGCTACTCAGTGTAGCTGCAACCGTAATCTCACTAGTTCTCTTCAAGCGGTACTGGGTAGAGCTGGCGTAGCTTGATTCGGGCGTCGTCAGTGGTGAACTGCCAGTCAATCAGACCATCAGCAACGTTACGACGATCCTGCCACGCAGCGACCTCCGACCGGAGAGTCGCTGCGTGATAGATTCGCCGATCAAGACACTGGCGTTTGAGTGTACCAATCTCGATTTCGGCCATATTCAGCCAACTGCCATGCTTTGGCGTGTAGTGAAACTCAAAGCGGTCGAGATACGCCTGTGCTTCATCCGGCGGGAAGAACCGATAGAAGCCGGCGGGATTGTGCGTATTCAGATTGTCGAGCACCACCCGGATGCAGTCCGCATCCGGGTAGTGCTCATCAGCGAGTTCGACCATCCGGTCGATCCACTCGCACGTTCGTCGTTTCTCGGTGATCTCGACGTTCACCCAGCCGGTCAACGGTTCGGTGGCGAGATGGAGCTTTTTCTTGCCGTTCCGCTTGTAGTGCGTATCGACACGTGCGACCGCTCCCGGTTCCGCCGGGAGCGGGTCGCGTTTGTGGCCGCGAAGTGCCTTGCTGGTTTCGTCGAAGCAGATGACGGGACGATTCTCGTCGTATGGTTCGTGGTAGAGGTCGAGGACATCCTCCATGTAGTAGACAAACTGGCCATCATCTTCAGCGGGAATCGCCCAGTAATCGTAGAGATGCGGTTTGAGGATGTTTTTTTAGCCGCCGTCTCACGGTTTCGTGAGAGATCGACTCTAGTCAACGAGGAAAGTTCTGGGTATAGAGGAAAGAGGATCTCACGCTTCTACATCCACAGACGGCAGATCGCCATTAGCCGATATGCAAAACTTCTCTTGGTCACTAAAGTCGATCTCGTCGAGGGTCACGAGTTCGTCGGCGAGGAGATGCAGCGTCCAGCGAGCGTGCCCCTCGGGTGGGTCGGAACAGGCGAGTTTGATGAGACGTGCTTCAGCGTCTCCGTCGAGCTTGCGCTTGTATTCGCGGTCGGGCTTGCGGCGATGAATCGCCGCGAGCCCTCGCTGACAGTAGTTTTTGCGTGCCTTGTACGGAGTCGCGATACTGCAGCCGACGTGCTCACAGATCTCTGCATCTGTGAGCCCGTCGTCAGCCTTCAGGAGAATCCGTGCCCGCATGTTGTCCTCAGCCTTGCGTTCACCGGTCGAGATGAACCACTCAAGCGTTCTGCGTTCTTCCTCAGAGAGATCGACAACGTGCTTCTTCCGGCCCATTCCCGTAGATACGTGCTCAGAGGCGATAATCTAGCGAGTACAAATGTGAAGCTACACTCAGGTCGGTTCCTGTTGGCCCACCAACACTCTCGCTGTCATGGTCCAGCAGTCATCGCGGTCGTCAACACCGCGTTTAACCTCGTACTCAACATCGACCGCGCCGGGTCGAAAGCACGTCGGCCAACCTCCAGGCCATCTCGATATGTTCGACGGCTTCTGCAAACGCGGGGAACATTTACTGAGTGAATTCGCAGGCGTCATCAACCTCGCCGCTCCGGCTATTCTCGCCGAGAGCGTCGCTAGTCTCGTTGTAGAGGTTGGTGCGTCAGCTGTAATCGCCGCTAGTCTCGATTCTCATAACCACAATTTCACACATCGGGTTGTCAAAGGTATTCTGTTCGGGTGACTGAGCAGTCGTTTGCCGTCGCGGCCACAGACCGCTGTGCGCTTTCCCAAGAGGAGAACGAGACAGACAGACGGGCGAGCATTGACATCCACCTCAAAGACTATCCGGCGGGGGACCGTATGTTCGAATCGGAGCACGACCTACACGGTGCTCTTTCACAGTGTTGAGGATCGAGCCGTTGGCCTCTTCTAACGTGGAATTTCCCTGTGGGCACGCCTCTCCCGAGGCAATCAAACCCCATGACATCCAATCGTTCCGACCCCATGTACGAGGCCGAATTCGAGAGCCGTCTCCACCAACTCATCGATGAAGCCCGCGACAGAAACGCACCGATGTACGGTGCCTTCACCGTTCGCTCTCCCGATCCGGATGTGCAAGATTACGATATCGAGATCACACCCGTGACCAACCGAGTACCCATGTAGCCACGAGTGGTCCGCCGGTCATCCCTGCGAGGGTAGGTTGGACACCCAAGCCGCTGCTTTATTAATTCACCCCACATTCCACCGATGGTTGCCGAATCATGGAAGGGTGGAGAGGGTTCATACGTGTAGATACAGTCATGCCGATAGAGGAAAACCATCAATGAGCGCCATCGTTGACGTTACCGTTCCGGCGACCGATTTCGAACTCGGTCGCTCGTTACAGTCCACCAACGACGGCGCGCGTTTCGAGCTCGAACGAATGGTCCCCACTACCGACCGGATCATCCCTTTCTTTTGGGTCCACGACACCGATTTCGAGGCGCTCGATGCCCACCTCGCCGACGACGAGAACATCCTCAGCGTCGCCCTGTTGGACGACTTCGACGGACAGGCGCTCTTTCGCATCGAGTGGCCCGCCGACATCAACGGTTTCGTCAAGGCGACCAGAGACCACGAAGCGGCGATCCTCGACGCGGTTGGCACCGCCGACCGGTGGGAGTTTCAACTGCGATTCCCGGACTCGGCGGACATCTCCGCGTTCCGCGCCGACTGCGAACGGGCGGGCGTCACTCTCGACCTCAAGCGCCTCTATCACCCCGACGAACCGGACGTCGAGGCATCGGGCCTGACCCCCGTCCAGCGCGAGACACTGCTCACCGCGCTCGAAGAGGGTCATTTCGCCATCCCGCGCCGTATCACCACCGAGGAACTCGCCGACAGGATGGCAATTTCCGATCAGGCCGTGAGCGAACGCCTCCGCCGGGGCCAAACCACCGTCTTCACGTCGCTGTTGCTCGCCGACGCCACGGCCGACGACGACTGATTTCCGCCGAAGCGCACCTTGGATTTCCATGCTAACCAGTTACGCAGCTGCCGAAAAACAGTAGCAAACGGGAGCATCTATCAATGCAAGAGTGTCTGAACTGTGGTGGAGTCGTCACCGACCAGTACGCACGTGTTTTCGCACCGCCGGATGTACAGGGCGTGCGTGTCTGTCCGAGCTGCGAGGACAAACTGCGCGAGGGGGCCGAGGTGCGCGAGGCACACTCCTCGCGTCACACGGGCCAATGAGCGATGGCACGCAGTCGGTCGGCCCGCCGACGCCACGACCCACGGCATCCGCCGGGGCAACCAGCGCCCGATTCGCCGTTCCGGCCGAGACGTTCGCGCTCGGCCCGCTGTTCGAGCGAGCGCCGAGTGCGCGGGTCACCCTCGAACCCGCGGTGACCAACCCTGACGACCACGCGCTGCTGGTCGTCCACGCGGACGAACACGAGCGAGTAGCGGTCGAGGGCGCGCTTCGGGCCGACCCGGCGGTCGCGGCGGTCGAATCGTTCGGCACACACGACGACGGCTGGCGCTACCGGGTGACGTGGGACGGTCGTACCCTCCAAGTGATACGGCGACTCCTCGCCGCGGGCGTCTCGATTTTGGCCGCGGACGGTCGGTCGGGCCGCTGGAAGCTACGACTGCTTGCGCCCGACCGTGACGCGATGTCCCGAGCGCACGAGGCACTGGAGCAGTTGGACTGCAACCCCGACTGTCGAAGCATCATCAGTTTCGACGGCGAGCAGTCGGACCGTGCCGCGATGACCGACGAACAACGCGAGACGCTCGTCACGGCGTTCGGGATGGGCTATTACGGCATTCCGCGGGAGGTCACGAGTGCGGAACTCTCCGACCATCTCGGTATCAGCCATCAGGCGCTCTCCGAGCGATTCCGGCGAGCGCACAAACAGCTGGTGGAATCCGAACTCGTCTTCGACTGAGCGAGACTGCTGATGAGGACGTCGATACCCTGACCCTCACAGTATCTCGTTCTCGAAGCAAGCTGGGACTCAATACGGCTACTGTCGAGCGTCTGCTGTTCAGCGTGTTTCTCGATGCGACCATCGGCTCGATTCTTCCTCGGGAGACGATATTTGATGCAATTTGGAAGGCGACCACACGAAACACTCGTTGTTACGAGCACGGCGCACAAACCCACACCGGAACTCGATACGCGATCTCTCGTGATTGAGACCCTCGCCGTTGGCATATCCGTACTGGTTTGCACAGCCCTTACGATGCTGGTCGCGTTCTGGAAGTGGGTGTGAGGTTGTGGGTTTGATCGTCCCATGAAGCCGTAGGGAAGGGAAGTGGAGGTATGGATATCCATGCCGCTCGTTTTTGCTGGATGAAGGACTATTCAGATAGTGCTATGAGAGAATCACGCGCGGAGGCGAGACTAGATGTCTGAATGTCGGAACCGCGACGCATTCGCCCCTGTTAGTACATGTGTGCTTTCGAACTCATAGACATGAGCGGTATGCGCGTCCGTCCAAATTGCAGGAACGAACTCTGCGATAGTATCAGTATATTTTCATCTTCTGTATACATATATAGAGCAATAGGACCAACCACAGCTATAGTAGCAAGAGACGTTCACGGTAGACGGCTCGGGAGGAATTGGTGGTAGAACTCCTCTCCGCTGTTAATCTCTTCGTTGCGCTCTTTCTGGTGGCTCTGAACGGGTTTTTCGTGGCCGTGGAGTTCGCGCTCGTGAAAATTCGCCCGACGAGAGTCGAGACGCTCATCGAGGAGGGAACGTCCGGCGCGACACTCGTCAAAGATGCCATCCAGAACCTCGACGGCTACCTCGCGGCGTGCCAACTCGGGATTACGCTCGCCTCGCTGAGTCTGGGATGGGTCGGCGAGCCTGCCGTCGCAGCACTCATCGAGCCAGTGTTGGGTGTGTTCCTTCCGGAGGGAGCCATTCACACCATTGCAGTCGTTCTCGGTTTCGGAACCATAACGTTTCTCCACGTGGTCTTCGGCGAACTCGCTCCGAAGACGCTCTCGATTCAGGACGCAGAACGGATTTCGCTCATCGTCGCTCCACCGATGAAGTTCTTCTATTATCTGTTCATCCCCGGAATCTACGTCTTTAATGGCACTGCCAACTTCTTCACCGGTCTCCTCGGGTTCTCTCCCGCCTCCGAAACCGACGAGGCACACACCGAAGACGACATCCGGATGCTCGTTGCCCAGTCGAGCGAGCAGGGTCTCGTCGAGGAAGAACAACAGGGTATGATCGAAGGCGTCTTCGAACTCCAAGACACCGCCGTCCGCGAGATAATGGTCCCTCGTCCGGATGTCGAAGTCCTCGAAACGAAGATGAGCATCGAGACGCTCCTCGCGGTCACAGCCGAGGGAACTCATTCGTCCTATCCGGTTTTGGACTCCGAGGCCGACGACCACGTCGTCGGTGCGATTCACATCGAGGACCTGTACCGAACTATCCAGTCCGGTGACAACTCGTGGACGGCCCACGACCTCGCCCGCGAGGTAGTCATCGTTCCCGAGAGCCGGCGCATCGCTAGCCTCCTCACCGAGTTCCAAGATCGGGAAATTCAGATGGCGATGGTGATCGACGAGTGGGGTACGTTCGAGGGAATCGTGACGATGGAGGACATCTTGGAGGAAATCGTCGGCGAAATCAGGGACGAGTTCGACGTGGCCGATGACGAGCCATCCATCAGAAAGCTCGAAAACGGCGAGTACTCTATCGACGGTGGTGTTCCCATCGAAACGGTAAACGAGGTTCTCGACACCGAGTTCGGGAGTGAGGGTTCCGAAACAGTCGGTGGATTGGTGTTTAATCAGCTGGGCCGTTCTCCCGAAGTCGGCGATAGCATGAACCTCGACAGCTATGCGTTCGACATCGACGAGGTCAACGGCAGCCGAATCTCCCACGTCGTTGTCCGGAAAGAGGTCCAGCGGAACGTGGACGTTCCCGATTGATCGACCCCATTGAACCGCTAGACGGCGGCGTGATGGTCGGTAGCTCGAAGGGGATGAAGCGGGTGGATGCTATACTGTCGGACAGAAGTATTTCATCAGCCGCTATCGAAAGCGGATGGACGGGACCGAATCAACTGCGCTGATGGCCGATGGATTTCTGTCCGACAGTATAACTCACATGGAGTCGGATCGAGACGAAGCTTCGTCAGCGACTATCCACTACTGCTCGGTGCGAGAGGTTTCGTCAATGGTGCTCTGGCACCTCACCTGCTGAGGGTGGGTATCCATGCAGTGCATTTTCACCGGTCCCGTTCATGTTCACGCATGGAGGCACGCCAGGGATTGAAGACCGACCCCGGTTGGCGTTGACTCTCTGGCATCACCAATACGCCAAGGCAGTCGAGTCCAACATCCCTGACTGCGACCCCATTCTACCGTCAGAATGCCATCATACAACACAGCAACGACGCAGCAGAGCGAAAGCCGAATAGTGCGGTGTGAACAGTGTCGCAGTCTCTCCCCAGCCTCGAAAACACCCCGTGGGAAGTTCGTTCCACACAGTGCCAGAGCGGGCAAGTGTGCTCAGTGTGGGAACACTGAGTTCGATCAGGTCGTCCTCCGAACCGACTGACGTGCTTCGCGTTTCAGAGTCGTGTGGGGCTGTTTGAGTGCTTCAATCGAGAACAAATCGGTCAGTACCCACAGCACCCGGTCTCGGACTGTACGGGTCGCTTCGCGCCCATCTGTATCAGTCACGGTACGGCGAGGAGTTCGTCCAGTTCTGTGGTCTCTGGAAGTGTGCGACAGACATCACGACATGGGATGAGCGGCTTGCCACGGCATACGAGGCGTTCCGCACGCCTGCCTTGGAATTCCATGCTAACCGTTCTTTCATCAACAGCCCGTCGGTCGATGGTGGACAATGTTCAGCAGTTAATAATAGCCGGGACCTATAGCTACCCGGTTCGTATTCGCATTCTTCGTGCGTTGAACGAACATTCGCGGAACGCGCGACAACTCGCAGAGGACTTGGATCTCGACCGTGAGACGACCGACCACCACCTCGAAATTTTCATGAACAATGGGATTGTCCGGTGCAGTAGCGATGAATTCGGCACTCTCTATCGCCTAAGCGATCAGATACGGGTTCAGGATTGGTCGGAGAGGTTTTCATATGAATTTGCCACTGAGTGAATAATAACTCCTCCTGTTGTGCGGAGAGTGCTCTGTTATGGCTCAATTTTGCGGTCTGCAATGCCCTATCCGATTAAAAAAGCGGAAGCTAATCGCCATTCTGAGATGCCAGCGTAGCTTTCAATTGTCGTCGATCCGCCCACAGTACCCCTCGAAGTCATCTGATGTCTCGTGTGTGCCTTCGGAGTCGGCGAACTCACAGCGCACAATCCAGCGGTATCTCCGATAACTCAATTCAAATCCAGTTCGTTCATACGGCCCCAAATCGTCTCGCCGTGTTCTGTGAGACCGTACAGTCGTCCCTTTCTCCGATCATCCGAGACGAGAAGCTCGACTAACTCTCGGTCACTGAGTTGGTCCAACGCCCGCGAGATATGCGTTATCAGAACGCCCTGGTCGCTCGCGATGCGTGACGGAATCGCCGGGTCGTCCGAAAGACGGTCGAGCGTCTTCACGCGGTACCGCGATCTGATGACGAAGCTGATTACGTCCCACTCGTCGGCCACGTGTTTGTTCATAATTTCTCCAGTCGCAAATTGGCACCGAATGGGTATCCTCTTTTAGTATTTTCATCCGACTGAAACGACGAGAATCTCCCCCCCCCCCTCTCCCTCCTACCACTATCCTGCATAGCCATCCGTTCTAGGCTAATCCTGTCGTGACTGGGACGAATTGGTCAGGAGTCTGCTCTTCCAATCGGAGAACGCAATCGATCGCTGGATCGGAGCCCGTTGAGGAGCGCTCACGCCGGTGAGCGCTCCGAGTTTTTCGATAAACGCGAGTGCTGTAGCTAAGGAATCCTGCGAATCCAGCCCGATCACGCCGGATTACGCGAGGTCAGCGTCGAATGGTTCGTACTGCACCTCGTCAAGCAACGAGATGCGGTGAGTGTTCGGGTCTAGCGCATCGTTCATCAGCGATTCGACCAACTTCGGCGGTTCGTAGCCGAGTCGCTCGGCGACTCGGCGGAGAATCCGATCACTGTGCCGCCCGAACGCTCGTGCCCACCGTTCTCGGGGCAGGAGCGACGACGCCTCCACGTCGTCGCTGCCGTCCTGCTGTGCTTCGATGATCTCAATGAACAGCTCCCGGAGCGTACGGCTTACCACGAGCGAGAGCAGCCCAATCAGAATCAACGCTTCCACTACTTCCGGTTTTCCCGAGTTGATCTCATCGAGTCCGTACGTGGTCTTGAGCTCCCGAAAGAGAAGCTCCGCCTCCCAGCGCGCCTGATAGAGCTTCGCTATATCAGGCGCGCGGTAGTCCTCTGCGGGCAGGTTCGTGATGTAGCAGTGGTAGCGCTCTTCTTCGTCGTTCCAGACACCGACGACACGGAACGTCTCAACGGCACGGCTCCGCGTGCCGTTGTAGATGCGTCGCTTGAACTCGACTTCACCGTCGACGTCGATGACGTCGCGGTGAAGATCGTCGAGAATGTCCTGTATCTGCTCTCCTTCGAGGGAAATGGCGTCGCCACGCCATTCTCTGAGTTCAGCCGTGATCTCCGGATTTGCGTTGGGTTTGAGTCGTGTGAGAAACCAGCCGCCGTTGGCGTCGATCAGATCCATCGTGCGGTAATCGAAGTAGGCCTGATCGAACAGCAGCAACGCGTTCTCCACCCATGGACCAGTAGAAAGTTGTGTGAATTCATGCGTGCGCGCGTCAGTGATGGTGAATTCAGCCGGGAGACCGCTACTGACGGCTTCGACCACGTGGAGCTTCGCTCCAGCGTGGTCGTCGCCATAGCCGGGAAACGTCTCAAATAGCGACTGATACAGCGTAATGACGGTCGCATCTGCGATGAAGACCTCACGGAACTGCTCGAAGCGACCCTGAAGACGGTCATTCTCGTGTTCGAGGTCCTCAAGAGCACGCTTGAGGACCTCTCGAAGGAATTCGCAAAGAGCGGGCATGAACCACTCGTGGAAGGACGAATAGCTGAGTGAACCGCCAAAGGTTTCGATGTACTCCTGACGGAACTCTTCGAGGGTTCTGTAGTTGCCGGAGAGGAATCCGATAGCAAGTGACCAGAACAGGGCGTCAGCCTTCAGTTTCCCGCCGTCACGCTGGATCAGCCCGGTTGCGCGAGCAAGCTCGCGCAGCCGGCTGTTCGGAAACGTCTTCACCAACCGTTCCTCTATCGCCGAATCCGGTGGCAGCTTCATTCCACTTTCCACCGGCTTCTCAGAGCGCTAAGGCTGGCGTTCTTCGGCTATCTCGAAGTTAGCCTAGAACGGATGCCTGCATAGCAAGCTGCTGTCGGGTGAGAGCACAGCTCTCAACGAATCTAACGAGTCGCTGGTGAATAGCCCACAAGCGCTCGCTTGGAAACCATCGAGGATACAGTCACCGTCTCACTCACGCTTCACTGCCACACGCGCTAACGTATCGCCTTCGACGGCAGTCGCCTCCTGTGTGAGCGAGTAGAGCACCCCATCACGATCCGCTTCTACGGTCTGTAGCCTCTCATAGGTCGTCGACGCATAGAGCGCACCCAACCGCTCGCCGGTCGAGACTTCCTGTCCGAGCTCGACAGCAGGGTCCGTGCGAAACAACCCTGAGTCATTGGCAGCGACGCGGCTGAGGTGGTTTCGTGCGAGAACGGTGTGGCCGTTCGACTCCGGCTCGCCGTCGAGCATACTGAGGTGGCGCAGGACGTTGAGTATGCCAGTCACACCCGTTTCGATTGCGGGCTCGATGAGCTGTTTGTTGTGGGCGAGTTCGGGTGTGATCGACGGGATTTCACTCTCGGCAGCGGTAACCCGAAACTTGCCGCCGAAGCCGCGAGCAGCCCACTCCTCGTCGGCGTCGTCGCCCGCTGGTTCGCCAAGCAGGAGGTCCGTGCCAAACACGTCCGCGAGAGTGCGGGATGCATGATCGTTCTCTTCGAACACGACGTGCGTAAGCGTGCTCGGACTGCCTGTATGGAGGTCGATGACAGCATCCGCTCCGCTCGCAAATTCCCAGAGACGTGCAGCCATGCGTTCGTGGAGCGACCCGGTGGAATCGCCCGGCCAGACCCGGTTCATGTTCGCGTTCACCGAGTCAAGCGATTCGGACGTTGTATAGGAGACGCGGTCGAACGTGAGCGGGTCCGCAACTGGAACAGCGATGAGCGTTCCTGCAAGCGCGGTGGAATCGAGTCGGTCGTGCAGACGGCGGAGGACCTCCGTCCCATTGACCTCACGACCGTGCTGGGCGGCCTGCACGTACAGGGTCGGTCCCGAGTCGCTTCCAGCGTACGTGTGAACGGTCGTCGTCACTTCGATGCCCGAGGGAAGACGGGCAAGGACGATCCGTTCGACGGTGTGCTCAGTCATGGGTATACTGTCTCTCGCATGGTTATATGTCGAGAGCATGGGTCAGTAGCTGACCAAACCGGCTGATACCGATCACGAAAGTTCTGGCCTCGCTCGTCACAGTCACCACGGTCCTGGCTGGTCGGTTGTGGCTTGCAGACCGTCCATCGGACGCTCGTGGCGGGTTTGCTGTCGCGTTTCGGTGCTCAGCAGTAGCGTTTCGACATCACGTTCGAGTCGGTCGGCGTATTCGAGCCGAATCCGTCGCGCCTCAGTGACGGAGATGGGTGATTCATGACTGATATCCGTCGAAATCGGCTGATAGTCGCGCGGATCGATGGACATCGCTTCGAGATAATCCCACACTGCCGGGGAGTCGAGACCACGCTCGATTGCCGCTGCTGTGAGCTGCGTGAGGTCGTCGAACGCAGGGATACGGATACGCTGCGGCCCGACGCTCGGCTCACCGATTTCGACGGGTTTCGTGGCTGTCTGGCCGACGAGCCGGGAAACATCGCATGTGAGTTCGACGATTTGTGAGGGGAGCGCCGTATCGGCTGTTCGCCATTCGACGGTCGGGAACCGTTGTCGGACGCGAACCGGCGTCATCACCGAATTTTCGGGCTGAAAGTGTGTCGTGAACTCTCGATCGGACACTCCACGGTCGGCCGCGAGCGTGCGGAACGCCTCGTATGCCGTGGCGAGTCGGTCGTCCCATGTAGCGACGTCGGGCGTATACTCCCAGAGGTCACGATAGCGGGCGAATTCGTCGCTGCACAGCGACCGATAGGCGTAGGGACGCGAGGCGTGCATCGGTCGCCCGCCGGCGTAGCACGGCGACGAACTCACGAGTGCGAGCGCAGGGTCGAGCGCAGTGAGGAGATTCACCTGTCGTGGGATGTTTTCGGCATCGAAATGGATGTGTGTACCGGCACACTGCTTTGCGGGTTCGATATCGCTCCCGTAGATCCGTTCAAGGAGCTGTCCCCGCTCGCTCACTGCCGGTGATGAGTTAGCCGAAAGCGGCGTCCCGAGCGGAACGAGGTGTTTCCCACTCGCGTTGGCTGCGGCAAGCACCGTCTGGAGCGTCGATTGGAGCGCGTTCCGGAGTTCGGACTCGGTTTCGACCGGTGGCGTCTTGATTTCGATGAGCGATGCGATGAACTCGGGCTCGACACACTCGTGTACAGCAGTCAGTTCGCGCCCATCGCAGAGCGCGCCCGTTTCATCGACGACCCAGTATTCGGCTTCCACTCCTACTTTCATGAATTATCCGTCACCCCTTCCCCGCAGATCTGGGCTATACGTACCTATAGGTCCGAATACAGATACACCTCGGACTTGGATATCCATGTTCAAAATCGTCTCACTGTCGAGAGAGTACTATTTTGAGGACTGAGATCATACTGCTTTTCGAAACATTCCAGCCACAGCAAGAATTCATTCGAAATCGGGTGTCCCCTGTCTTCGTCCACAGGGGTTGGGGTGTCGATCATGTTAGTTCTCAATTAAATTCGGCGTTTGAGCCATACTTACAGATATATCCTGCATATCATTCTCCCGCGATTAAAAACAAACGTGCTGGACGAGTGCCTATCCAAGTAGATCTTTAACCTGATCGACGTCGTCCACCCCGACGATAAACGGCGAGGCGCGGTTGACGACTTCGGTCACGCTCAGTTGTGGCTCGAAGGCGTCCGGGAACGGGTTCAGCGAGGCCGACCCGGCGGGAAGCGGCTGGTTGAGCGTCCGGAAGTAACTCGCGTGGCGGGCCTCGATGGCGAGGATCTGGGCGGCCGCTGCGAGATACTCTTCGGTATCGACAGCGGGCGCGGCGGCGGTGTAGGCCCCAGCACCGGTGTCTTCGAGCGCCTGCGCGATGTCGACGAACTCCTCGAAGGTTTCGTAGGGGAACTCGAACTCGACGTCGCTGGCGAAGTTCGGGTCCTCACCGACCTCTTCGAGAACGCCTTCGAGCGCCGTGACATGGGTCTGTTCGTGGTCGCGGACCTGTTGGAGCCGTTGGAACGTCGAGTAGCGTATCGACGGATTACCGTCGAACTGCGCTGCGGTGTCCGAGCGCTCGACTTGGTGTTCATCCAACCGACCGCCGTTCTCGTCGCCCTTGGTGCCCATCTGGCCGACCGGAGCGGTCCCGGCCGCCTCGGTGTAGAAGGTCGATTCGAGGCGTTCGAGCAACAGTGCAAACTTGACGATCTGGACGTCGTCGAGTGCGCCGTAGCCGTTGGGGTTGCTGTCTTCGTAGTCCGAATCCGAGTACGGCTCCTCGGCGTGGGCCGCGGCCGCCGAACCGCTCCCGAGCGCGCCGAGGGCGGCGGCTCCCGCCCCGACCTTTGCGGTGTTGGAAAGAAAGCCGCGTCGTGACGGTGCGAAGTCGCTTAGCTGTCCCACGATGTTGGGACTCGCTTGAGTGAACTTCGTGCTGTCTGTATTCTTGGAGCTATCGGGCGTGCGTTCGCTATTATTATAGTCACGTTTCATTGGTAGTTGTGCGGTTTCGCACATGCTATTTTTCTTAGCGATAGATAATATAGCCGTAGCATGGACATCAATGGTTGTTGGCCCAACGGGGACACGTATGCGATTGATACTCATACTCATCGTGATGTTGGGGAGGGTTGTGCGCTAACCCCGACACCTGTATCAACGAACGCCTCGGTCAGCTCTCACCTCTCGCATCCGCTTTCTCTCCCTTCATTCACCCGCCGATACCGGAGTGGCAAGGATCGAGACAAAGACGACAGATCCGCCTATTTCTCTCCCCGAGTTTCATAGTCGAACCCGAAGAGGGAGTTCATATGGCAACAGTAAGCGATGGATCGAGTCGAAGCGACCAATACAGGTTCATTATCACAGCAGCAGGGACCCGGTATGCGACCGTGGCAGTCGGTCTCATCCTTGGACTTCCGATTGTTGCCTATCTATCGGGGAATACGACGATCCTGTTCTACGTCCATATTGGGCTGGCGGCGTTTTGGTTCGGGACCGATTTTTTCTTTCGCTACGTGCTGGCACCCGCAATTGAAGAGTCGGGTCCAGAGACGGCTGTCGCTCTTATTCCGAGCCTCTCTTCGAGATTAATGGTTGTCGGTGAGTCGCTGACTCTCGGAACTATCGGTTCGGGAATCGGACTCGCTCACCGTCTCGGATATCTCGCTCCTTCGACTATCTGGGTTTGGGGGCACTCAGTGTCGCCGTCGTGATGATCTTCATCGCCTTCGTCCCACTTCACCACTCTCAAACGCAGATGCTCATTGAGCTTGATGGCCCAAAACCGGATAGTGAGGTGGTCACGAGACTCAACGCGACGGCTATGCAGTGGCTCATGGGAATGACCAGCCTCTTTCTGGTCATTTTGGTCATGATGGTTGGAATGCGTGGACTGATCTGATAGCGCGAGACGAGGGTAGTACGCGAACGCAGCGAGCGCTTGATCGGTGCTCGGGGGTACCGACTGAGCGTTTTTCCGAACCGGCGTCGGTTTCGGTAGGGAGAAGCGCGCTCGCGGACAGGGATCGCCTAGCTATCGTCAGCCGGGCTATCGCTTTGCGTATCCTTGGAGTCCGGGTCTGGATTCGTATTTGAAGAATCCGGGTGCTCGTTTGCTGCCTTAGTTGCCTCTGGAGCAGGCGCAGCCCCTGGTGTCGTGTCCGTCCCGAAGAGGCCGTCGCCAGAGAGGCGGGCGGTGACCGTTTCGCCGCGAGCGAGCTCCGGCAGCACGAGCACTCCGGCTTGCCCAGATACTCCGAGGTGAGCGTCCCGCCCTCGCGGTAGTAGCGATACAGATATGGGCCGTGTTTTTCTCCATCGGTCATACACTTGCAGGTCTCGTCACCGCAGGTCACCATCTCCTTGACTACCGTTCCCTGTCCCTCGGACGAACCCTCGACTGGCTGGGCTTGCTCGGGGAGTTCGTTCTCTCCAACCGGCCGCTGGGACCACTCGATCAACTCGTCGAGATACTCGCGCGTTTCCGAGAGCGTCTCGCTGTCCTGTTTCGGCAGTCCTTCGGCGAGATACTTCGGCAGCGACGGTGGCGCTGTCGGCGGATCCTCTCCGGCCATGATACCCTTATGTACAGTCGAAGAGGCATAAGCCCATCAAGAGTTACACAAGGCGAACCCTACACCGCTCAGAGTACGAATCCACCACCTCGACGCAACCATCTCTCCTCTCTGATTCGCGGCTCAGCCGCTTTCCGCCCCCGGCTCGAACGTACTGGCGGGCGAAAATTCGGTCAACTCTTCGATTTCCTGTTCCAGGCGCTCGACTTCCTGACGCAGGACATCCGCTTCGGGGTCGTCGCTGACTGCCAGTCGGTCTTTGAGTCCCTGCAAGCGCGTCTCCTTACGCTCTTCGTCGACTTCTGCCTTACGGACGTACTCGCTCTCGCTCACGTCGTAGATCGCCGATTCGGGGACGGAGACCACATCCATCGCTTCCTCAACCTTGCTCCGGTCGACGCCGAGTAGCTGCTGGCGGTCGATGCCGGTTTCCACGAACGCTTCGAGCACGTCCTCGTCGTCTTTGAGCGAGCGATTTCGGCGCGTCGTTCGCTGGACCGACCCATACTGACCGTGCAGCGGTCGGTCGTGCCCGACGCGCTCTAAGAGCACGTCGGCCACATCCTTGCGCAGGTCGTTCGCGTTGCGCTGAACGTCCGACAACAACGTATAGAGGTTGACCAGCACGGGCGTCTCGACGCTTTCGAGTGCGCTCATGTCCTCGCGTTCGAGCGCGTCGATCAGCAAGAGCATGTCCGAATAGACGTCGATGTCCGGCTCCTCACGCTCTCGATCCTGTTCATCGCTCGTTTCCGCGCCCGCGCCCATCGACAAGTGTGGTGCATCGTCCAGCACTGCGCTCTCGTCGGCCTCGTCGAGTTCGGTCAGCGTGTTCTCGCGTTCGTCGAGCACGTAGCGCGGATGGAGAGCGAGCACTGCCGCGTACGGTTCGGCTTTCGGCGGTAGGCGTTCGAGTTCGTAGCCACCAGTCGCCTCGCGTGCGTGTTCGGCGAGCGCCTCGAACTGCTCGCGTTGCAGCGGTTGAGAATCGCCCGAATCGACGTCTTCGATGATGATGCGCTGGTTCTGTACGTCGGTAATGTGGAACCGCTTCGAAGCCAGCGGTGTGATCAGCGTCGCCTCCTCGGGGAGTTGCTCACACCGCTCGATCAGCGTGCCCCACGTCGCGCCGAACGGAATCGCCATACTCCGACTCAGAGACCCACAGTCTAAAGAGCCGTGGCCACACACCGGACTCCGAGTGAAAACCGTCCTCTTCCGTATTCCGTGTCCATCGACCGTCGGTCGTGAGGCTCCCAGCTCTCGGAGAGAAAGAGAGAAGCTACTCTGCTCAGGGGCTGATCTCGTAGTATGCGATCTCCTCTGAGTCGCAGAGGGGGCACGAATCGGTCTCCGGTTCGACGTTTGCTCCACAGTTGCGGCACTCGACAACGTACTCCTGTGTCGAGCGTGAGAGCATCCGTTTGACTGTCTGTATCATGAGAGAGAAGGAGAGCGCGACAGCGCTCTTTCGAGGTCCGAACCTGCGGTCCTCAGCGTGGATAGCTCCCAACCAGTTATAGAGCCTTCCCAAGCGGACTGAAAGTGGCATCTCAAAATAGTGTTTTCACTGCCATAGCAAAGAATACAAGACTCATCCAACCGTTCAAAATTGAAATATAATAGTAATATATGATCAAATCAGGGTTGGATTTATCCGGCAATTATAACTGGTTCCGGTTTCAGTGGCCATGCACGGAGCACGCCCCAGCAGCCATACGGGTTCTTCCACGGTAATGGGAGCGCCGTGCCACCTCCTCTTGACGGGGACCCCCCCCCCCCTGTTTTGGCACGCCTTCGTGGGAGGCATTCAACAATGAACGCAAGCGTTGGGGAGTCCGAGGAGCCAATAGACGACACTGACCGACCGGCGAGTCTCATCGCCGAATACACCGTCGAGATACCGAACTGGCGTGACATCACGAACGGAGCCTCCGGAATGCAGTTCACCCTCGAACAGATGGTTGCCTGTGATCCGGAGACGGTAGCGGCGACGTTCTGGGCTGAAGCTGGCGACTTCGACGCCTTCGAGACCGCACTCCGACAATCCAACTCGATAACCGACGTGACAGTCCTCGACGAACAGACCGACGGACGAACACTCTACCGAGTGCGTCTTCCTGCCGCGGAAACCACCTACTGGGCGTGGATTGACCTCGGCGGCGTCTTGCTCGGTGGAACCGGAGCGAACGGGAGCTGGACACTCCGGATGCGGTTTCCGAACCGTCAAGCGCTGCGCGCTTACCGCAAACACTGCAAGGAGCACGGGATTTCCTTCAGGCTGAAAACACTTCGTAAGGGCGGATCGTCAGAAAAGTGCCCCAAAATGACTACGCCTCAGTACGAAATGCTTGAAATGGCCGTTGGGGCCGGCTACTTCGAGGTGCCGCGCGGAATCACATTGAGCGAACTCGCCAACAGCTTCGAGATCTCCGACCAAGCCGCTTCCGAGCGGCTGCGACGTGGGCTCTCAAACATACTTACTACCGCTACATACACAGATCACAAGCAGCCAACTCAGAGGTCTTAGAGAGGTCCGAATCCGTCTACGGAGTCGAATCGCTCATGTCGTGAGGTTTCACCCGAGATGGATAGCGCCATCCGCTATCTGATAAAGACCGATTCGAACACAACTATGCTTCCACCCGTTATCGGGACTCAAGTTAGAACGTATGGCTCAGAGGGTCACGTCTAGAGAGCCGTGGGCGGCACACCAAATTTCGACTGTAATCCGGCGATTCGAGCGTCCTGCCACCTGAAAAGAGTCGATTCCCAGTGGTCGTTCATTCGTCGGTTGGCGTGATGTAGACCTGCTCGTCGACGACGTAGATGTAGCCGCGGCTTTCGAGCTGGGCGAGCGCTGTTTCGGCGTCCGCTTCGCTGAAGCGCTCAACATCGGTGATCACGTCGATGGCCTCGTCTCTCGGGAGGTTTTCGCCGATCCCGCCGGCCGCGTCGGTCAGCAGCGCAAGCGTGTCATCGGCGAACGGCGGTATCCGCCGCCCTTCATCCATACCTGTTCTTCCAACCAGCCGTATATGAATCTGTGTCCGTCACTCGGGGTTAGAGCTCGTCAAGGTACTCGATGCCTTCTTTCGAGACGTTCGCCTCGGTGATCGTCTCGGGTAGCCAATCGGGTCCATCCTCAGGTGCTTGTTCGCGCCATCCCCATCGTAGGGGTGGAGTTTCTCCGCTCAGGCCAGCACCGACCGCTCGGCATTGATATCCACCCTGAATCACTATGAGGCTCCGTGACAAACAAACAGATGGGTCTGTTAAAGCATCGACAGGCCCCAAGCGTCAGGAACAACCCCCTCCCCAACCACCACTGTTCCGCTGGAGTTCAGTCGACTCCCATTGGCAGCGGTTCGGCGGGCATCTGTCCCGCTCGAACCGTTTGCCGAGAGTGAATGATTCTTCAGCCTTTGCGTTACCGAACCGTCCATACGTTTTGGTTTTGGCGGTCGAATCGGCCCGCTGTCGGCGATGTCATGTGCCCTTATGTACACTCGTCGCCGGGCAAGGCTAGCGAATGTACATAAGGCAGACCTCGACGAACGGCTGGGTGCACGCTGTGCCGACTACGTCGAGAGATTCGGTCCGATATCTACGCAATTTCACCGATGGAATGAAGTACCGGGAATCGAGTTACGGCACCATGTCCGAGTGTCTGAACGGTGGCGCGTTCGTCACCGAGCGGTACGTACGGGTGTTCGCCCCGACCGGCATGGAGACGGTGCGCGTCTGTCCCGACTGTCCGGATATGCTTCGAGAGAAGGGTGGGGTACGCGAGGCGAAATCTTCCCGGCAGTAGCTCGGTAGCCGACCACGCCGCGTCAAGTTGGGCAACGAGTGCCGAAGCGTCCGTTGCAGGAAGTGGCGCTCGTGTTCGAGAGAGATTGATGCTGATCTTCGGAATTCACGCATCACAAATTGTCGTCTCGTTGAAATCGGCGTGCGAATACAGAGAGTGGATTCAGCAGAGAGGTCACCACAGACGGAGTTTATCTCAGCACAGACGGCCCAATTTGTGAGGTCAGTGTGTTGGACCGTTATACTATCGGCCTATGAGTCCCAGTATCCGTTTGCGAACGTCATCGGCTGAATCATATGTTTGGTCATCAGTTGAAGCGAGTACGTCCGCCAGAGATTGCTTGCCACCCTGAGTTTCGAGTTCATACTCGCCATAGGCCTCAACCAACTCATTTGTCGTGGCTGGATAGTCGTGCGATTTGAGCGCTTCATCAAGGTCACCAAGCCGCTCAGCTGGATCATCGCCCATCGGTTCCTTCTCATCGCCGCGGGTCCGGACCTCCTCTACCTCCCGCTCGCGCTGGCGCTCCTCTTCACGATCCGCTTGCTCATCTCGTCCTTGTTTATTGTCTGCCATATACCGCAGTAGGGTATCCAGGCGGATAACGGTAGGGCTGGCTATCAGAAGGAC
The DNA here is from genome assembly GCF_000755245.1 of Halococcus sediminicola. Classification (NCBI taxonomy): domain Archaea; kingdom Methanobacteriati; phylum Methanobacteriota; class Halobacteria; order Halobacteriales; family Halococcaceae; genus Halococcus; species Halococcus sediminicola. The sequence continues at coordinate 25,304 of NZ_BBMP01000024.1, forward strand.
TATTTTGAACACACCGTACGATCACCCCCTCCAACCAAATCCATCGAAAAACATTTGCAAGATACGCGCCCTGTATCTCGCACGCTGTTTCTGACATCTAGCGAGGCATATGCCAGAAGAATGTCCAAGGAGTTCTACCAAACGCCATACTAGCTGTTCACCCCGTCGAGAGACGCCTGTTCGCTACTCCAGTCGGTCGAATCACAACCGATCTCGACCGGCCTGAGAGCGGCGAGACCATCCTCGACGGCATCTTCATCGGCGTCAGTCGCCGGGTGTTCGACGTCGCCGAATCCATATCCGTAGTGACTCTCGATGAATCCCCGCCAGCGCTCCAGCCTCGGCAACGCGGCGAACACCTCATCGACGTCGACCGACCCGGCGAACAGCTCGTACTCTGGGTCGAGGCCGAGATCGAGCGCGATCTCGTAGAGGACGTCATCCCACCGAGAGGGAGGCGTGAGCGCGCTCTCGTCAGTTTCGGTCGTTCGTGGGGCATCGACGCCGGCGAGTGGCGACCACCACGGGATGATCCACGCTCGCCACTTCTTGTGGCCACCATTCCCGACCGATTCGACCATGCCGAGCGCCGCCAGTTCCTCGATGTTGCGGGTATAGGAGCGCTCGGAGATACCCGCCCGCTCGACGATTTCCGAGGCTCCGAGCGGGTCGTCAGCCACCAATAGCGCCTTCAGCGCCTTCTGCATCGTCGGCGGCAAGGATGGGACGAGCCGCTCGGCCGGGAGCTGAGCCAGCCCGTGAGCGACATCACTCGGCCGAAGCGATTGTGTCGGCGAGCGCGCTTTCCCCAGCGAGAGGAGTGCTTCGGCCAACGCATACGGCGAGCACCGACCCGCCTCCTCGCCGAGCGTCGCGCTCGCCAGACGAACGAGTTTACGGCGCTCGTCGGCGTCGAGAGCCGCGAAGCCCTTGCGCTCGGCGTGGCGGTCGATGACCCGGCGTAGTGCTCCGTAGGAATTACCTTCGACGACCGGGATTTCGAGGCTGACGCCGCGCTCGACGCCCTCCTGGATGGTCTCGCGAACGTCGTTGACCTTCGAGGCAATGGCCCGCTGGACGTCGTCGCGGAACGTCGAGGCGGTCGGTCCCGAAATCACCCATGAAGCCGTGAGGTCGGCGGTCGCGTCGGCGTCGAACTCGACGCCCATTCGGTGTTTGAGCTTGTCCACCCTCTCCTCGTAGAGCATCCGATAGACCGAGTGAATCCCATAGGAGGCGTTCTTGGGTACGGTATGCTTGAAGAAGTCGAGGAAGCCCTGATACCGGCGCTCACCTGCTCGAAGTTTCTTCGTGTCGGGAACCCGGATATGAATCGTCACATCGACGCCGACCGCCCGATAGAGATGGGTCGCCGAGGCGAGCAGGCCGTGAGCATCCCGACAGAGCTCGCTCCATTCGGTTGAGTCTGCGTCATCGATTTCTCCGAGTTTCGAGAGCAGCAGCCGGCGCACCTCGCCGAAGCGCTCACGGAGACCGTCGTATTCCTGTTCGTCCTTGCCGAACCAGCCGACCTGCGCGCCCAGCCGGAGCACGTCCTTCGTGGCATCGTCGAGCGCGCCGTCGTACAGCTCGTCGAGGTCGTCACCGACAGCCGACGGCGTGAGTACCTTCGAGAACATCTTCTTGCTCAGTAAGGTGGATGTGACGCGAACCAGCGTGTGGAGGGGGCCACCCCACTGGGCGACGACCTGCACGTCATCTTCGAAACAGGAGATATAGCTCACCTTCCCGTTCTCGAACGGCTTCACGGATTCGTCGACGAGCGTCACGCCCTCAGTACGACGCCCAGCGAGGAGGCGTTCGTGCATCTCCCATGCGTCGAGGCGGCCGTCAGGACCGTCGAGCCATTGCACATACCCATCTTCGGAGGCCTCACCAGTTGCAGCGAGCCAGTCCTCAGCGGTTGGAGCGCTCACGGGCAGAGAGCGCTCCGAAGACGAGGAACGAGAGGGTGACGAAGAGGAAGGCGACGCCCCCGCACCAGCATCCGCACCGCCGCGACCGCCACCGCAACCGCTTCCGCCGCCACCGCCGGCGGATGGGGGGCTATCTTCACGGTTGGCCCAACACACTATACCTGTTGAACCGTGTCGGGTGCCAGTAAGACGGCCATCGAACTGGCTTTGCTCAGGATGGAAAACACGATATTCCGGGCCGACAAGCTCCTGTGCGGCCGTTCCAGTTTCTGTGAGCGAGACGCGATTGTATTTCGGTCGGTCATCGACGTCGAGGAGACCGTGTTCGTCGGCGAGCTCGCGCACATAGCGGTCGATAGCGCCCTCCGAAAGCTGGATTTCCGAATCAGCCTTGAGGTCACGCACTTCGCGCTCGCCAGCCGGGTCGAGCGCCGCGAGTAGCCGGAGACGGCCACCGCTGGGGGCGAACTCCCCCACAATCTCCCACGCCGACGAGAGAGCGCGCTCGCTCGTCTCAGTGGGGGCTGGTGCCCGGTGGTCATCCCCGGAGTCAGTAAGATGTTCGTCGTACCAGTCGGGGTGTGCGCGTTCGAGGTGGGCGTCGAGTCGTGGCGAGCAGATGAGCTGGATATCGACCACTTCGGCGAGCAGCGCGAGCGCGTCGAGAGCGCGTGCAGCCGTCCGCTCGTCATCGACTTCCTCCCACGCAGGGCCATCAAGGCTGAGGACCGTCGTTGGGGTTTTGTCACCGGCGTCGAACAGCGGGACAACCGTCTCGCCGAGAGCGTCGAGGCCGGTCGGCGCTCCCGGGAGGTCGCGCGTGCCGAGTTCGAGTATCTCGTCACGAGCGTAGTCGTACAGTTCGTGCTTACGATCACTCAACTCGTCGGGATCGACGTCGAAGTATGAAATAGCGAACTTCGCAAGGGCGTCGTTGAACGGATGCGCGGGCGTGTCTGCGCCCGGCGCGGTCCCAACGCCGTGGGTATCGAAAAGGTCGGCCGCAAATCGATACGGCCGGTCGTCGCGAATGGTCCGGGGGTCGTACTGAACAGCGAGCTCGCGCGCGGTCTGCGTAATCACGGGGAGGACTGCGTCGAGAGCATCGGGAAGCCACTCGGTGAATCGGGGGCCAACCTGACGCACGATGGGCGTGTCGAGCGTAAGCTGGCCGCTGCTGCCGGGCGGAACGAGCGAAATGCCCGCTTCTGAACTGGAGGGCTGGCTAGCCGCGCCGCTATCAGTGGCTGGTGTTCGCTGACTCATGGGGAAGTCCCGCCGTTCCAGCGCTGACGGACGGTAGAACCGTCGTACCGACGACCTACGGGCGTTTGCGGCCTTCGACGCAGCCGAGAGCCGCGGCTGGTGAAGGAGCAAACTATATGGTCGTCGGCCGTGAGAGAACAAGCAACGGTCAATCCGATTTGGGATCGGCGACCGCGCCTGTCCAAAGCGGGGTGAAGGAAGTGGGATTCCTCACCCCGTTTTCTCTTGGCGCTCTGTTTTCCTAGCTTATGCCATAGTGCGACAGGGAGGCGAGTGATAAAGATACCGTCCTCACTGTTCCGACTGTTGGTGGTCTTCGTAGGGTGCTCCGAGATCATTGTCGATCACCCAGCATTGCGGCGAGGCAAACCGGGGCGGCTAACGGCTGACCCGTCTCTGTGTGGAGCGGGACAGCAATCCAGTTGCCTTCTCTGAACTTCCCGAACTCACTCACATCGCTGTAGGGGACGAGCATGACGACGTTGTGGCGCTCGCAATACCAGCCGAGCGCTGGCACCGTCTCACGCGCCGGCCGGGGTTCGCCAAGTGCCGCCGTCGGCAGGTCGTGCTCACTGAAAGTTGCGGCGAGGTCCGGTGCGTCGTCGTAGCCGTCGAGGGCGACACATCGCGGACAGCAGAGTGCGTCATCGGTGTCACGCTTGACGAGAACGCGGATCTCGCTCATTGTTGCCTGCTGTCGCCGACCTCGCCAGTGGGACCGGCATCAGATACAGGGACAGTTTTGGAGGCATCGGCAGGTCGTAGACTCTCGATGGCGTCCACGAGGTCATCACCATGACAGGTGGGTGCGCTCTCACGAGCACGCCGACAGTAGCACGCGAGCCGTTGGCCCTTTAGCTGAGCGAGCGCGCGTGCGAACTCCGGGTCATGGTCGATGCGATGAAGGAGGTCGGCACAGTAGAGCGCGAGTGACTGTTTTCGAGAGTAATCACCACCCTGTCCCTCGACTTTGTAGGGATTGCCAAGCCAGCCGGTCTCACCGGTTTCAGTATTATTGAGATGACCGTCACCGCTCCGACTGCGTGCGGTATAGACGTCGCGAGCTTCGGTTTGGTGAACGACTCGTGTCTTCGGTCGCGGAACATTGTCGTCGTCAGTACCGAAGACCCGGAAACCCGCCTGTTGATTGCTGCTGGAATGGTGAGAGGTCATGGCGCGACCTCCCACATCTCGGCGGGTGCGTCGGGGTGGTCGCGCGTAGCGAGACAAACGGCAAGGTCGCGGTCGGCGGCGTCTATCGCGGCGTCCTGCGGGTCGTAGGCAGGATGTTCTCGGGCGGGTTTCGCGCCCGCGAGGACTGCCGAGAGATCGCCGTCGGTGGCCCATTCACGAAGATAATCATCGAGGTCCACCTTGTCGAAACCAAGGTTTGGGCCGGGAAGTTCGGCTACGCGGGCGTCAACAGCGTTGTCGTTGTCGTAAACGTTGTCGTTGTCGCAGTCGGTGAGATACGCAGCAGTATCGAGCGCGCCACTCAACCCCTCGCCGACTTGCGTGAGCGTGAGGTGGTCGTCCTCGTCCACGTCGCTGGTCGGGCGCTCGGCGTCCTGAACGACGTAGGCGCGGGGCACCTCGTGGTCCTCTAAGACTTTGCGCAGCGCCTCGCGGTCCTCGCGCTTGAATCGCGTCGTGACGGGTGAGATGCACGGATAGCCCGCTTGGTGAGCGGTGATCGCGTCGGCGATCCCTTCGGTGATGAGCACGGGCTGGCCGTCCTCGACCGAATCGAGACCGAAGATCGGTTCCTCGACGCGGGCGTATTCTTTCGTATGGGCGGGCTTGGCGTACTTACCTGAGAGACCGTCCTTGGGGTGACCGTCGTAGCCGACCGCGCCCCCGCCTTCGTCGCCGGTCGCCCGACTGATGGCGTAGGCGGGCTGGCCGTCGGCGTCTGGATATGGAAAGACAAACCGGCCCTGCCAGAGTGGGCGGAGGTCTTCGGTGAACAAGCCAGTACCAAGAATCGCGTCCCGACCGTAGCCCTCTCGCATTAGGTGGTCGAGCAGGCCCGTGCGGCTCGCTGATGCCCATCCGAGACGCGCGGTGTCGATGGTCTTGTCGGACCAGCCACGCACCTCACGGAACCACTCACGGGCGGTCTCGACGGTTTGTGCTTCGCCGTCGTCGTCAATATAGGTTAGGTCGAGGTCGCTGATGTCGCGGTGTAGCTGGCTGTGGAACCAGTCAACTGCGTCGGCGAACGCTTCGTGGGCACGCGCATCCGATTGCCCCGTCTCGAAGCCGCGGTCTGTATTGCCGGTCCCGTCCCTATTGTCGCCAACGTTTACGTTGTCGTTGTCGTTGTCAAGGATGGTGGGTGAGATGTCGGTACACTCCGCACAGTAGCTGCCTTCGACCGGTTCGTTTTCACAGCCGAGAGTATTGCATCGGGCCGGTTCATCGTTGCTCATGCACGTACCTCTCGGCTCTCGGCGGGCGCGTCGGGATGCTCGCGCGTAGCGAGACGAACAGCGAGATCGCGCTCGCCGAACAGGGGACCGACCTGCTGGCGCTCGCCGCTTTCGTGTTCGACGAGCGTGCCAGCTGCCGGACAGCCGTCAGTCCCACACTGGTAGTTATGATAGGCGATACCCTCGCCCTGCCACGCACTCGACAGGCGTGCGGCAGTGCCGCGACAGACCGCGCACTGGGTTGTCTCGGGGGCGTCGGCGTCGATGACCTGCCCGAAGGCGTCGGGTCGCATTAGGCCACCTCCCCCTGTCGGTCGCCGGTTCCAGGGCCGGCGCGCTCACCATCCTCGGTAGCGAGAGCCGCGTGCTCGCGATGGCGACAGCGGATGGCCTCTTTTGCGCGGCGCATCCGCGCTCGCGCTTGCCGAGCGAGGTCGTGGCCGCTGTGTTGGTCGGCTGGCTGTGCTTCGTCGTGTCGGTGGGTGTGTGCTCTGTTACGTTCGGCCATATCTATCTATGGCCCGTGATTGGAGTGCTGACGGCCGGGGAGAGCCGTCGTACCCACGGCTAACGCTACTCGTTGCCGAGTTGGCTGCCCAACGTGAGACAGCAACGCCTCTGCGCGTAGGGCGAAACCTATATGTTCCGTGGGCCGCGAAGGAAAGGTGTTCCAAACCTCCTCGTCGGCACTGATTCGTTAGCTCCTGCTTTGGACTGACGGTGCATCGCGGCCTATTTATGGTTTTGTATGACGGTCTGACAGACCGTAGAGAACCTACAGGAGAGCGTAGGGGTGGGGTATGCGGCTCCATCCGCTCGACTCCTCGCTACGCCCTCTCCAGCTGGGGATGGTCGCTTGCCGGCACGACGCGGCGTAGCTCGCGCTGGCAAGCATATCCGGGACTGATATAGTACGCCCGCGCGCACTCGGGTCGGCCCTCGATACGATACTCGCCGCCATTCGGGCCGATGAGTGAGACTGTCCCGTCTGGGGTCGTTGCGGGTTCGGCGACGACCAACGGAGTTGATTGACCCTGCCAGAGTACGCCGTCGCCTTTTCGCAGTTCGGTGATACTGCTGATGGATTCGCTCGCGTTGATAGCTGCTGATCCGAATTGCGCGCCGGCCTCGGATTCACAGTCGTCCGCTTCGCGTGATTCCCGGACCGGGTCCGTTTCGTCCCCATCTCGTACCCGGTGGTATTTGACCGGGTAGCTACAGCTTCGGACGACGGTTTCGAGTGTGCCTATCTCAGGTGCACCAGCCGGAAAACACTCCGAGCATGGATCGTGAATGGCGGCGTATGCAGCGGTGAACTGGACTTCGTGCCATTTCCAGTCACTGGCGGAGTGTCGCCAGCACGCCGGCTCTATATCGGCTTCAGCCGTATCGTCGGTAGTTGCTGGCTGCTGATGCCGATGTTCGTGTGCAATACCTTTAGGTTGCTTTGTTCCGTAGGAGAAGTTGCTTTGGCTCATTGGATTGTTCAGCCTTGAAACGTACAGCAATCCGGTGTTGCCAGAGACAGTCAGCGCGGGTGCCGATACCGAGTGGCTGTAGACCACTCAGGTTACGACGTTGATTCCCGCGCTGGCACGATACGCTCGTGAGCCGAGCGTCCGCCCTGTGTCCGCTGCTCAACGCCTGCTGACATCGCCTGCGTCGAGAGGGGACAGTTTTGTGCATTCGATTGCCTCTGACATCAGCCCTGTTTGAGACCATGGTGTATAAACCTATGGCTGTTATCGCACTCATATGAACATGGCAATAGCTGTTTTCGCATGCTTCATCGGGATTAAGCCTCCCTCCCGATGTAGCTCAGTTCAATGTCGCCTCCGTTGGTTCCGTGGATGACGAGGATTGACCGTCTCATTCTTGAGGTGCTCGACGAAGCGAAGATCGCGGCGATTCCTCCGAAGGCCATCGTTTTCGAACTGCGCACGAGGCATGGCATTGATGCCCCCTCGGAATCGCATGTCAACCGACGATTGCGGAACGAACTTACTCAGCACGGACTCGTTCATCAACCGTTTGAGGAGGAAGCGCGTGGGTACTATGCAATCACGGAACTCGGTCGCCGTTATTTCCACGATTCGAATGCCGAACCCGAGGAATTCGTCGCTGACATCGACGACACTCTTGGCTAATTCACCCGTTCTCGGCGCTATCTTTTCCGATGGCGGTTCACCTGTGTTGCGTGGCATCGTTGTTGCTCTGTCTCGGTAGTAGCCTGTGAGGGAAGCAGGGATATAGCGACACGGGAGCCGCTGAGCGGATTCCTTGCGGCTTTACATTTCTGTATCACACTTTCACGCTTGACCAGCCTATCGCGTCTTACCTACTGACGCTTTCTAATCGGCAAATTGCGGCTACCTTCTTCGTCCTTTGGACGCATAACTCCTGTCGAGGAGGGTATTAGAGTGGGTTTCCGGCCTCTTTCTCGCCGACCGTCTGGCGCGACACCTCGCTCGGAGTTTTCACGTCGAACTCGCGCCAGATGAGTTCGCCATTTTCGATCTGATAGCTCCGCTCAGGGAATCGGTTTTGTCGGTCAGCATACCACATGATGTTGCGCGCCGACTCCCAGCCGACCGGCTCCCACTCTGTCTGTCCATAATAGATTTCGTCGGAATAAATGGTAGAGGGGAACGCCGATGGATCAGCACAGAGTTGGTCGCTCTCGGCGACCGTTCCGAGTTCTTCCAAGCTGTCTCGTAGATTAGCGGCGAGTCGGTCTGGAAGGGCGATTGTTTCCCTTTGTTCGGTGTCGATGCTCCGCGATTCCGGCACGATAGCGGGTCTCGGGTCCTCGTTTTTTGAAAAGATGAGGCGAGGCTCCGAGACATCCAGAGTTGCGTAGGGCATGGCGAAATCAGAGCGATTCGGTGGCACTCTAATCGTTGCACTATCGCCCGACAGGTCCGTGTTTTCGATTGTCCACCGGATACGAGGCTGGGAGGCAGGATTGTGACAATGAGTGTCGAACCGAATGGTTAGCAGATCGTCGAACTGAAATTCGAATTGATAGTCGCTCGCGTCTGCTGGCTCACTCATGGTTTTCTGAGTTTGGACGGAGAGAGGGTTAAGCGTGCGGGTGGTCGAAAAACTCGAGCATCTATGCGTTCGGCGCACTATGGTCGTCTTCTCCGTCTTCCATGTACCGATTGCGAAGAAGCTCAATGAGATCGTCAGCACTGATGCCGAATCCGACGGACACCTCAAACGGGTCTTTGCCTTGTCTACGATGTGATTCGTACATATCCATCGCCCACTCAATCAGTTCATTATTTTGAGCGAAGATGGCTCCGGTTCGTTCGTTGTTTGCCGTACTCGGGTCGCGCGGTCCAACTACCATTAGGTCTGTATCCAATATCGCCAACGAGCATGGAAGCTCGTTCGGGTACATGATCCACTGATAATTATCGGCCCGAAGGCCATCGACGACGCATTTCATTTCGTCTGGAGTGGTTGGAAGGGCGTCGAGGCCCAATGGAGGGCTGATTACTTCGAACTCTCTGCCCTCCTTGACAGCCGATAGATACGCCTTCGCGTTCTCTCCATTCCAGTAGGATTGAAACCCGCGAAAGTACTGAAAATCTTCGTTGGCTAGTTCACGTGATCGCTTCTCGACTGCGTAGGGGCTTTGCGGAGTAGCTTCTTCTATCTCTGCTTCGGCGAGTGCTTCGAGAGGTATATCTGCACATTCCAAGCCAAGGTCTCGCAAGCATGGAGCTTTGTCAATCACCTGCTCCATCTTCCTCAGCAGTTCGTCGTACACGCGAGCTGCTCTTTCACCGTCCATCGTGAGACGAGCAATTATTGCACGCTTTCGAGTTTGCTCTTCACAAGTCACCCATTTCTTTTCCTCAAGTACCTCGAAAGTCGCGCGGACAGTCTTTTTCGTTGGAGTTCCTTCGGTGGCTGAGATTTCTTTTGCGCTAGTCGGTCCTTGCGCATGTAAATGATATAAGATAATCCGTCGGTTGTCGGACCGAGCCAGCCACGCGAGATCGTCCGCGTCAACGGTTTCAATGGCATGAGCGAACGTTCGTCGGGCAGCCTCGCCAGCAGCAGTGATTTTCCGGTCTGCATTGTTGGATCGTTCTACTGCCCACGGCTCTAGCGGTTCTGTGACTTCGTGAACCGCTTTCCGATTCGTAGAATGTTGTTTGGCCAATTCCTTGGGCTTCACTGGCTCTTGCATGGATTCCAACAGTCCTACGATATCACCCGTTTGAGACTGTTTGTTTGAGAGATGTCTCACTAATTCGCTGGCGGTGATGTCTGGTCTCATGTTTCAGTTGTCTATCGTCGGAGATTACAATGCTTCGTTGCAGCCGAGGTCAGCGTATGGATGACAGAACAAAGTGCACCCCGTTCATGTTACCGCCTTCCAAAGAGTGAGTAGCAATGAAGCCTATCTTAGAACGTAGTAATGTCAGCAATTGGAACAACGGTCGCGGTCCTTGGGGGAGGCGTCGGGGGATTGAGTGCCGCACAGGAACTGGCTGAGCGTCGTTTCGACGTGACAGTGTACGAGACACGAGACTGTTTCGGAGGCAAAGCTCGCAGTATCGAGGTACCGGATTCCACTTCTGCCGGACGGAAGCCCTTGGTTGGAGAGCACGGCTTCCGGTTTTTCCCAGGGTTCTATCGCCACATGACGGACACCATGAAACGCATTCCGTACAAGGACAATGCCAACGGTGTTTATGATAATCTGATTGAAATGAGTGCAACACTCATTGCGAGCGCTACTGGTTCCGGGACGGTTGCCAGCACCGAAACTCCCAGCACTCCTCGTGAGTGGATCGAGATGCTACAACCACAAATCGCCGGGCCGGAGCTATCGTCTGCGGAAGTGCGACACTTCACTGAACGATTGTTCGCGTTCATGACGAGCTGCGAAGACCGTCGAAACGAAGAGTACGAACATGAGTCGTGGTGGGAATTCATCAACGCGGACGATCGTTCCGATGCGTACCGCAAGCATCTCGCACAGGCGACGCAGGCACTCGTCGCTTTGCGTCCACGGAAAGCGAGCGCACGGACGATGGGGCAAATCTACGTCCAACTCCTCCGCGGACAACTCGACCCCTCCATGTCGGCCGAGAGAATCCTGAACGGGCCGACGAGCGATGTATGGATCGACCCGTGGACGGAGTATCTCGCGGACCTCGGGGTTGACCTCCAACCCGAAACGCCGGTCCGGGAGATCCACTCCGACGGCCGACGAGTAACGGGCGTCACTATCGGAACCGATACCGGCCAGCGAGAGATACGGGCAGACTACTACGTCGTTGCGGTGCCGGTCGAAGTGATGACGCAGCTGCTGAACGACGACCTCCGCCGAGGGGCACCATCCCTCGCCCGCCTCGACCGTCTTGAAACCGCATGGATGAACGGCATCCAGTTCTATCTGACTGAGGACGTTCCCGTCGTCAAGGGCCATCAGGTACACTCGGACGCACCGTGGGCGCTGACGTCCGTCTCCCAGCCCCAATTCTGGGAAGAGGACGACATCGACGACCGCGGTGACGAAGCTATCAACGGAAGCCTCTCAGTCATCGTCTCGGATTGGAACACCGAGGGGATTCTCTATGATAAACCCGCTCGGAAGTGTACGCGAGAGGAAATCAAAGAAGAAGTGTGGGCACAGTTGAAATCCCATCTCAATACGGATACCGAACGCCGGCTTTCCGACGATATGCTGTGTGACTGGTTCCTCGATCCGGCGATTGTCGAACATGATGGGAGCGCAGGTGTCCGGAATCGGGAACCCCTATTGATCAACACAGTCGGCTCATTGCAGTACCGGCCCGAAGCAGCCACGGAGATGGAGAACCTACTGCTTGCGGCGGATTACGTCCGAACGAACACCGACCTCGCTACGATGGAGTGTGCGAATGAAGCCGCTCGCCGTGCGACGAATGCGATACTCAAGCGTTCCGGTGCACGTGCTGAACAGTGCAAGCTTTGGGAGTTAGAAGAGCCGGGATTTCTCAAACCATTCCGACAACAAGACGAACTCCGCTACAGGCTCGGTCTCCCTCATCCAGGCGACGTAGTAAACCGGATTCGGGGGTTTCGCCGTCGTGATTCACCGGCTGCCGCCGACTAAACTGGACTCGACGCTGGCCGTACCGCTACGCAGTTGGTATTGGCTCTCGACTGTTTCTGTGTCGAGTCCGCTCTCCTCCATCGTGACACACTCAATGAGCGTCTCGTGCTTGTGGTCTGCTATAGGTTGGCACGAAAATTCAGAACGGATTGCGAATGACCCTTCGCAAGCGATAATCCGTTCCCCCGCTGCTCCCGAATTACGCTACGGCTGCCGACAGCAGACGGCTGTTCCCTGTTGCTGCTCCATTTCGCCCTCCGAACTCTCAGTTGGCGGCGATACATCAATCACGCCCTCGTCAGGTACGAACACGAGTCGGTGCACCTGACTTGCGAGATCGCTTCGCAGGGCAAGCGTACCGCGTACCAGCCACTCGGTGCCGCCGAGCGTCGGATGGGAAATAGCGTCGGGCGCACAGTCAATGCAGGTGGTCCGCGCGACCGTCACATCACACTCGTCGGACATCGAATACGCATAGATCTCGATCGGCGACCCCTCGCCGATTGACCGCCCGCAGTAGCCACAGCGCGCGTGCTCGCCGTCGCTGATAGCGACTCCCGCAACCACGCGCTCGACGGGAACGGTCGTATACTGTGCCTCGACGATCATAGACCGTCCTCCTGCTCGTGGACGTTTTCGAGCGGATGATTCGTAACGTAGGCCCCTCCGGTAGCGTGGTCGTTGCACACGATGGCAGTCTTCGGGCCGGTCGGCGCGTTGACGTGACGGACGTGGGTCGCGCGCTCGCCGCACTCACTGCGGCCACACACGGCGTCCGTAGCAACCGATTGGAGCGCCGTGATGACACCGGCGCGCAGCGCCGCGCCGTGTTCGCTCATATCGCGCTCGAAGCGCGTTTCGTGGACGTAGCGGGCCAGCACGTCCTCAATAGTCTTGCCGTAGCGATAGTCCGCGCCTCGCGGTGCCCACACCGTGCTGCGGGTGGTGAAGTACCGCGCTCCCTCGTATGGCCCTTTGTCCTCGCGGGCTTCGACGTAGCCCTCTGCGGTGACGAGCAGCATCCAGTCACCGGCCGCGTGAACCGTCTCGTGGCTCTTATCGTCGGCTTCGCTGGTCGGGTGTTGGTTGATCTCCGATGCGTCGGATTCTTGTCCGCTGGTTGCGTTCGTCGTCATGGTTGTTCTCCACCGAGACAACCAGCCCGCGCGCTCCAACGCGCGGGCACTTCCTTTCGCTCGAAAGTGCCCCGAGGGACCGGTCTGTCTCTGCCAATTGCTACGGTAGCATATGGTATAAACCCATCGGTTTGCCACCGTAGCAGGTGGATTTATCAGTATGGGATGTCTACGGCACTCTATGGCCGAACGTGACGAACACGGACGCTACGCCTCGGACCACACCGATGCGGATGTGCTCGATGCCGTCCGTGAGAACGACCCGGCAGGGACAAGCGAGGTCGCCGACCACCTCGGCGTCGCCCGTCAGAGTGCCGACCAGCGCCTCCGAAAACTCGCCGAGGCCGGGCGAGTGCATCGCAAGAAGATCGGCGCGGTAGCCGTGTGGTGGCTCGACGATGACGAACGCACTACGGCCGGCATTGATTCCGATGACGGATTCTGGGATGCTGAGCCCGGATCGTCGGCTGAGCCGACGGACGCCTCGCAGACAGACGAGTATCTCGCCGACGCGCTGGCGGATGAATAGCACCAGCACCGGTGCTGGTCCCGATTCCACATCCGCGAGCGCTGCCGACGTACGTGCCGAACCACTATTCATCGACACCGGAGCGTTCTTTGCGTACTACAATGAGCGCGACGAGCATCACGAGACAGCTCGCTCGATCTTTCAGGCGATTCGTACGGGTGACCTTGCCTACGCTCCGCTGTACACGACCCGGTTCGTGCTGACGGAACTCGCAGCGCTGTTGCTATACAAGATCGACCATACGACCGCCACGCGGGCACTCGGCGATATTCTCTCTGCGGGGAGTTTCAATGCCGTCCGGGCGGATCCGGTGGCGTTCGCGGATGCACGTGAGGAGTTCGACCGTTACGACGATCACGAGATAACGCTCGTAGACCACATTACGGGGGTACTCGCTGACGAGCGTGCTGTTGAGTGTATCTTCTCGTTCGATAGTGATTTTGCCACCCTCGGATTCACTCGTGTGCCCGTTGATACTGGGGAATTCACCGAATAGCTCTTCTCTCTCGGTTGATCAGACAGGCGACTCGCACTGCTCTATTTCCCCGGCGATCCGTTCGATCTGCTCGCGGTGAGGGCCGTCACCCTCGACAATTCCCTCGGGCTTGACGCGGTAGGTAACACCGAGTTTCTCGGCGGCGACGGTTTCTCCATCCGTATCGATTTCAGCACTCACCCCACGCTCTGCGAGCGTTTCTTTGAGTGTCACGAGAGCGGCCGGGGGTTCGGATTCGGTCTGGGAGTCGCTTTCGTTGTCGTCGTCAACAGCAGGCTCCTCATCCGTACTCATTGTTTCCCCATCTTCGTAATCGAGAGAGGACTCTTCGGGTGTGCGTTCGTTGTTTTGGGCTTCTTGCTCGCTTTCGGTTTCAGAGTGTTCGATGCTTCTGAGTCGTGGCGCAGGAAACGAGTAGTGTGAGACACTGGCTTCACCGAGATCGCTGAGTGAGAATGGCGTGTCGCGCTCGTCCCAGTTGGGGTCAAACTCGGCAAGTTCATCGCGATAGACTGCGACGGCAACGGGCGCATCCGCGGGATAGTCAGGATTGTCCTCGGCGACAGTGGTATCGCGGTAGGCAGTCCACTCGTCGGCGGTTTTGGGCGGACAGTTGACGATGATCGCTGTATTGGGATTCTCACCCTGCTCGCGGTCAACGACTGGTTCGCCAATATCGAACGGGGCATGATCCATAGCTGTGGGTGGATATCCAGTTGTCTCTTCGAATAACCCTTCTGGCCTTCTCACTGACGACTCTCTTGCTCGAACTCCTTTTTGCGGTCTTGGCTGTCGAACGGAACGACAGGAAGATCGGCCAGTTGCTTTATAGAACTGGCCTATGAGAGACGATTCGGGGAAATTCCTCCCGCAACGGTGATGCCACGCAGCGGGCCGATCTGGTCCCCGATTTCTACGGAGCGGGGAGGTGCTTCGACTAGCGCTTCCAAGCTGTTTGTAATAAGTTTTGTGTGGAAATAACACTGTCACGCTCAATTCTCGCTTTCATGTATCGGTGCGAAGAACGCCAGCATGTGCCGACGCAGAGGAACGTAGCTGTTCGGCGCACTGGGTCGGTATGATAACAAGCGATTTTGTTTGGTGCGCTCTCGTCCAATCTTCGATATCCATCGGTGACAGAAGAGATAGGCTCTATCGGAACGCTAAACCTACCTTATGTAACATATCGGCCTGTCTCTCTCATCGATTGTTACACAAGGTGGAATTAGGCTCGATGTGCTCTTTGAAGCGGTTACCTCCTGCTCGTGGAGGGTTCCAAGCAGGTAGGTCGTGACATATCGCCCTTCGACAGCGTGCTCGCCGTGGGTTAGTCGTTGGTCGTCTGATCGTCGCTAAGCGTGGTCTGTTGCATGTGAGGTCCGAAAGCGTCGTCCAGTGTCAGCGCGCGCCCTCGCGCCGCCGACAGACACCGCACAGTCCGCGTGTAGCCGAGCGGGGTGCAACCGGGTCGTCGTATTCAGCGCCGTCCGCGCCGCAAATCGCGCATTGCATCGGTGTTATTCGTCCGGGTAGGCGATGCGTCCGGCCCACTGCTGTTGGTTTGCTTCGCTCTCGCCGTCAAAGCGGAGCGAACCCGTCGCGCCACAGTTCTGGCACTCGTAGAATTCCTCCCAGTTGGGGCTGTTCTCAGCGGTCGCGGCGACCATCGCTATCTCGAAGCGCACACCACACGACTGGCACTCGGATTTCTCGCCTGCACCCACGGATTTGTCGCCGAAGTGTTCGACCGCCTGATCCCAGTGGTCAGTCTGTGGTTGGGTGCCGTCAGCATCAGTTGCGTCGGTGGGGACGGCCCGCTGGGTTCCGCCATCGGTCGCAACCTGCTGACCAGTTGTCGTGCTTGCGGCGCGGGTGACGGCAGGCTGATTTTCGACGGCCTGCATGTGCTTACAGCCGTCCTCGGGGTTATGGTACTCCCATGCCGGGCACGTGCAATCGAACGGAATGCCGGCCTCGACACTCACGACATAGACGTGTTCGTCCGAATCAGCGCCGTAACTGACGTTTTCGACGCGAACTCGTCCCTCGGCAGGAACTCGAAACTCGAAGCCTTCCCAGTTGGCGCGTAGTTCGGCTTTGGTTGGTTCGCTGTCGGTACGTTCTTGACCGTTGAATTCGTTCGTACTCATGGTTTGTCGGGGAAAGACAAACCGGCCCGCGCGCTCCAACGCGCGGGCACTTCCTTTCGCTCGAAAGTGCCCCGGGGGACCGGTCCGTCTCTATTCCATAGTAACGGCCTTAGGACCTTAAACCCTTTCCTTTATCCTATCGATAGCTTACCGTTGTCTTGCGATTTCGGTGCTCGCGGTTGGTCTGTTGCGTTGGTTGCGGCGCTGTGTGGCGGAGGAAAGATGGGCTTGTCATAATGGCGTATGTGCGGCACCACTGAGATGGCAAACTGGCCCGCTTCTCGTCGTTCACATGCTCGGAAAATACGGCCGCCTGGCGGGCTGGTTCGGCGGTTGGCGAGTTAGTGGCCGTGGTTGGTGGCTGTTTGGCGTATCGAGTTGTCGGGGTCGTTGCTCCACGGGTAGAACGACCCTCGCCGCGTGGGGCCGTTCATGTCGCCGTCGTTGCCGAGCGGATAACTCCCGCGAAAGCGTGGGTCGCCGTCGATGCCGTCCCGAACGTGTAGGCGAAATTCGTCGCCGTATTGTTCGGCGGTCGGCCGTAGCTGCTCGCTCGTGCGTCCGTGGCCGACGCGCTCGGCGGCGACGAACCGGGCGAGAACGGTCTTCCCGCTATCGCTGACTGCGACGATTTGGGCGAGTTCGACGTTGGTCTGGTTGTAGCCCCAACTCGCGGAGATATACGCGCCTTCCCATGCCTCAGTGACGGTTTCGGCGTCGGGATCGAACGTGGGGTCCGTCTCGTCGCTCCCGGTCCCTTCGTCGCTCTCGTAACTGTCGTCCGACTCATCCGGGCCATTGCCTGCGTCGCTGCTTTCGTCGCTCTGTGACTGACTCTCGTCGTCCTCGGCGTAGCCGCCATCGGCGACCGCTCGCGGGCTGGGTTCATCGCCCTCGGTCGCGGTGGGTTCATCGCTGCCTTCCTCGCCGCTGTCGCGTTCGGTGTCGTCGCTCTCGAAAAGGCATTGACTGGCGGCGCGTTCGCCGGTTAGCGTCTGCTGGTCGTCGTCGGTATCTGCGAACAGCGCGCGCTGCTCGCCGCCGTCGGTGCGCGTGACCGTCTTGCGGTCGTCCACGCCGAAGTTCGTCGCCTCGGGCTGGTCGATACGGGTATCGCGCTCGCGGTGGTCTACCGACGCTCCGAACGCTTCTAGTGAGGTCTCGACGCTTTCGTCGGTGGGTTCGATGCCGTCGGTGTCGCCGCCCTCGTCGACGGTAAACGAATACTGCTGGGTGACGGTCGGGGTGTCGGACATTAGGCCAGCACCTCCTCGACGCGCTCTTTCTGGCTGGGATCGATGCCGAGCTGGCTGATGACTTCAATAGCCGACGCGCCGGGATTGTTCGTCTCGAAGCGTTCGACGCGCTCAGCCAGCGTTTTGCTGTCGGCGTCGGATTCATCGTCGGTGTCCCCGCCGTCGGCTTCGATGTCGGGGTCGTTGTCGGCTGCGACGTGAACGCCGACGATGGCGGGGATTTCACCGGTCACGAACGCGGCACGGTGGGCGTGCTTGCACCACGACCCACGCTGACCGTCCGGGCACGTACACGTCCCTTCGGGGAGGTTGACCGTGTAGGTGCTGCCCGATCCGCTGAAAACCGTATACTCGCCGCCGTCGCCGGCTGATTCGACATGGTAGAAGCTATCGAGTGCTCGGTGAACACGCTTGGCTACCGCTTCGCTGCCGCGTCGTTCATCGGCCGATTCGCTGGATTCTTGACCGCTGGGTTCGTTCGTGCTCATGGTCTGTGGGACGAAACAGACCAGCCCGCGCGTTACAGCGCGCGGGCGCTTTCCTCAATTGGAATAGCGCCCCGAGGGGCTGGTCTGTCTCTACTCCATAGTAACAGACACGATAACTTAAACTTTTTGCTTTGTGCTATTGGTTTCTTATCGGTGTCTATCGATTTTGGTGCTGAACGAACACAGAAAGTAATGAGTCGGTTGCGGTGGTCCGTTGCGGACTTAGGCTTGTTATAATCGCATGTCGTTTCGGCCACTGAGAACGATGATTGACCTGCTTATCGCCGCTTGTGAGAGGTGACACTTGCCGCTTATTTTGATGATTTAGATATAGCTGCTACATAGTTCTCTTCCTTTTTCCTTTGGCTTTGAGGTAATGCGTTACTACTAAGTCGATTGGTTTGATAGGGGGACCATATGGCGGGAGATCAGCGAGAGCGTGAGTGGACTGAACAGGGCGAATACGCGGAGATGTATTCGACCGAGGAGACATACGACATACTGGCGTCGTTGCCGAAGCAGGTCGGAATGACGTCGGACATCGCCGATGCGCTCGGCTGCTCGTCGCTAACGGCGCGCAACAAGCTCCAAGAGCTCCGCTTTGACGGCAAAGTCGAAAAACGCGATACGGGTGGGCGCGCGGTGTTGTGGTACATTCCTGACGAGGATGGAACCGACGAAGAGAGCGCTGAGGACGATGAGGCGGAAGATGCCGATATGGCTCTCAAGCGTTTGAGCCACGAACTTGGCGAGGTGATCACGGTCGGGGATACCGTGTACGAGGACGGCGACAAGCATCCGGTCGAACAGTCCACGGACAGCTAGCGGTCTCCCAGCTACGTTTTGAATCTATGAACGACCACCAGCAGGCTGAGGTTGCGGGCTTGATCGATGCTCTCGACGCGCCTGAGACCGTCCACGAGATAGCCCATGCGCTCGCGTATCGGGCGTTCGCTGCGGAGTTGCAGAAGGGACGGTCAACTAAAGTGATAGCCGCGAGCGTCGTGTATGCCGCGTTCCGCCGCGATGGCGAGACTCGCACGCTCGATGAGGTGAGCGCTGAAGCCGACGTGGATCGGACGACGCTCGGCCGGACGTACAGACGCCTCGCGGACGAACTCGATATTGCCCTCGAACCTCCGAATCCCCACGAATTCGTCGAGCGGTTCGCTGACTCGCTCGATGTGGAAGATCGGACGGAAGCGCGAGCGCACGAGATCGTCACCGAGAGTGCAGAGGCAGGGCTGCATTCGGGGGTGAAGCTTGCTGGGGTGGCCGCCGCTGCGGTGTATCACGCCGACCGTGATCGGCATGGCAGCCTCACGCAGCGCGAGGTGGCTACGGTTGCTGGCGTCTCCGCAGTGACTATTCGACATCGGCTTCATGAACAAGTACACGTACTGGAAGGCGATGGGCATGGGAAAATCGCTGCGAGTCGGTGGCAGTATCTCGATACGGACTGATTCCGGCGTTGGGTCCTGACGAGAGAAGGCCGAGGACGGGGATGCGACTGCCGTGAGACGATGGGTAGCTATGGGCCAACGGTGCGCCGTCCTCGACGTGCGACTGTCTGTCCGGCAGTCTCATAGTTCTCTTGGCCGTGAAAGCCGCACTCTCCGGCTTTCTTCCCCTCTTCCTCTATATTTCGCGTGCCGTCACCCACCCCTCGTAAAAGCCGACCGGGGCCGGTGACTGCTTGGAATCGTCCGCGAGAGCGGCTTTGGCGGTCCGCAATCCTGCCCCGACCCTCTGAAACGTGTGTGATTCCTACAGAGAGCAGGTCAGAACGGCACTGGGCGGTCGTTGTGTCTCACAGATCGTGCGGCTGGACAGTCTTGCGGTCGTTGTCGTCGGCGTGACGGGCGGTGCCATCGAGCAGTTCGTCGACCTTCTCATCGAGAGCGTCGTAGAAATCCGCCGAGACGCTCATGTCGTTCAGTTCGTTCTTCACGATCACTTTGACGATAGTATCTGCATACGTGCGCTCGATGCGGGGATCGGTACTCAGAGATGTGTATTTTCGTGCGTTTTGGCGGCTCTCCTACGGGAATCCGCTTGGAATTGGAATCTCGGATGTTGCAGGCTGTCTGATGAATTTGTGTACAACACCAACGACAACGTAGACGTCATACATTGCACCACCTGATACTGACCTCGCTACCGAAGACGATCCTATGGGTTCCGGCTCTGCTGGCGAATGGCGCTTTGACGACGGTATTCGTCATAGACGCTCTCTCATGACCGATTTCTTGAAAATGTTGATCTCGCCCGCTGCGACGGCTCTACTATGAGAGAATACACGTGAAACTGGGCTTCAGATGTCTTAGGCTGTCTGACAAAGCTTTATGTAGAACACCAACGACAACGTAAACGTCATACATGGGGCCACCAGATACCGACGCGCTCGAAGACGACCCCTTCGGCGAGGCGATTGATCGGGCCGAAACGCTCCAACGTGAGTATGCGGAACAGCTCGGTCTCCGATCCGACCGCATACCGTTCACTGCTGAGACGGTGCCGGATGCGAGCGTTGCTGTCCGTGTCAATGATGGATTGTTGGAAGAGGTAGCGACACACATCCTGAACCGCGCGGGACATGTGTCGATCATCGACGAGCGTGGGGCGGGCAAGTCCCATTTCCGCGATCTCGTCTATCGTTCGCTCAGTTCCGGCCCGCGAAGTGACGAGTTTCGGATCGTGCGTATTCGGGAAGTCGAGAGTATCACGACCCGGCGATTCTATACGCGGTTGCTTGACGGCCTACAACGGTACGATGATCTTGCCGACGTGATTCCTGAAGAGTATCCCCATCCAACAGATGAGGTACGCGCACTTGTCGAAGAGGTGGCTACCGTGCTCGAAGACGAGGGGAAAGCGTGTATTGTTCAAGTCGATCAGTTGGAAGACGCCGCCCGAAACACGCGCACGTTTCGGCAGTTGCTCGCGGGGCTGCAAAGCATCGGTGATCTCGGCGAAGGCGAACCCGTGTTCATCTGCTTCCTGTTTGGCACGCCTGACGTATCCGAGCGAATCACGCAGCTCCGAGAGACGTTCGCTTCACGGCTCATTGCTGCCGACCGTCGTCTCACCCGGTTCGACGTGGCAGAGACGGCCGAACTAGTCGCTCGATGGTTAGCGTGGGCGCGTGGAGAGTCCTATACGGAGGGTTACGCTACCGATCCCTACGCAGGGGGTGCATTGAGTGCGATTACTAACCGGAGTGACGGCACTCCTCGCCGCGTCCGTCAAGAGTGCTATCATGCTTTCCGGGCTGGAGCGCGACAATACGATGAAACCGCGCAGGTGGAGATCACACGCGAAACGCTTGAGAACTATCTACAGGAGGCTTAACAATGTATGACGACAACGATTACGACAACGATAACGGCAACGGGAGCGCAGACATGAACTACCGAACCGATGGGGGAACAGATGAGGGTGAAGATGATCCGTTCGGGGATGCGATGGACGCCGCTGAGAGCGCCGCAACAGGCGATGAGGACGGAAAGGTGCCATCTGGGGATGCTGAGAGCTTCGATGTCGAGGCGTTCCTTGAGGACCTTTCTGAAGGCGAGAAGACGAAGATGCTGAGTATTCGCGTGACGCCTGAAATGCACCGTCTCTGGCGGGAACTGCGCGAAGACCCGTCGGTGGAGGTGGATGTCCCTGAGAGCATCCGCAACCATATCGAAACGCTTGCTCATCGACACCCGACGGCAGCTGAGCGTGCGGGGCGAAAACTCGCAATCGAGCGCGAGTTTCAGTAAGACGACGCTCTCTGTCTGTGGGGCGTGTGTCTCTTCCGTTTTCGTGTGGTGTAGCCCAATAAGACCCGCCTGTCTCAAGATGGATCTCGTACCGATTGACGAACGGGAGGCGATCCCAGAGACGCTGCCGGGATACGAACAATGGCGTGCGTATTCAACGCCCGTAGGGGAATGGACGGTTCGAACGGCGAAAGCCGGCGCGTTCCTCATGACCTCGGTGGCCGGCGGGCTGCTGTTCGCCTACGTATTGGGGGCTGTTCCGAACCTTTGCGCGGTCACGCTTCCGGCGCTCCCTCCTGCGATCATGTGGGCAGTGGCCCTCGCAATTCTTGTGGCGGTTGTTGTGGTCCATGAGGCATTCCACGGACTGATTGCGTGGTGGATCGGTGCGGATGTCTCGTTTCAGGTGGGGAGCATGGGATTTCAGACGCTATCGAGACAGGCGATTCAGACGCGGCGTGAGACGGTTGCGTTCTATCTCGCGCCGTTGGTTGTAGCGACACCGCTCTGGTTTGTCGTATTGATTGCCTCGGGATATTTTCGCGCGCCGCTGGTGCTGTCCACTGCGTATTTCGCGCTCGCGGCGAACGTCGCCGGGTCGGCGGTTGATGTCTATTCCGTGTGGGAGATTTCGCGGCTTCCGCGCGGTTCTCTCATCTACAATACGAGGCATCGGACGCTGGTTGCATATCCAGCGTCATCTGAAAACACATTCTAACTGATGTCGGCTAGTCGCCGTTGAATGCACGGAACGGATATTCCTTGTAGCCGTCGCTGGAACGCAAGACGTAGCTTCGGGCTGTCTGGATTCAGTTACTGCGTCAAATCACGTCGTCTGGATCGTGAGTGCCCTGCATCCGCTGTGCTTCGGCCATATATTGCTCTTGGAGGTCGGGATCGTCGACAGAGCCGAGGTTCTCCGGGGCAGCATCGACAGCTGCCGTGGTGTCGCGGACATCGGTAAAAGAGGTCAGTGCTCGCTCTTTGCGGTAGTACTGCTCACCATCGAGGGTCGCGTAGGTGAGGATGATCAGATTTTGCTCGTCGTCGGAATAAGTCCGCTCGACGAGCCACACGCGAAGACTGTTGTCCCCCAGTTGTTCCGTCATGTTCGCCGGTTATTGCGCCTCAGGATTAAATGGTGGAGAAGAAAGATGGGTAGAGCTTTCAGATACACGGAACTCAAAATCCATCCCGACAGTACAAATTTCGGAGCCGACCATGCTTGAAACCATTTAGTCGACTCAGTGACAGTAGTCACTAGTTCAGCCAACCTACTCAGCTAATCGCGTAGAAGCAAGAACCGATCATTCCGGGCGTGAGAGCCGTCAGTAGGACCTACGGCGCGATAGCGCTCTCTGAAGAGTCGGCAGAGTGTGCAACCGGAATATCAACCTCGATCTCATCAAACGATACGACAGGACGCTTCGACCGGCCCTCCTGCACGAAGTCAATGACGTTCAATGCCTCCAGCACGGTGAGATTCTGATTGACTTCTTTGTGTCCTCTACCGACGAGTTCCGCCGCTTCTCGCATACTCGATGGCTCATACTGGCGAATTGCTTGGATGAGTTCCAAGTTGGGTTCGGTGATAAGCCGAGACAATGCGGACTCGTCTTCGAGCACCAACACGTGACGCTCTTCGAGTTCGTCACCGCGTTCGGCGGCTTTGATGCGGTCGTGGGTTTCTTCTCGGACGCGCTCTGCCTCGTCCCTTCCAACCCGGATCGTGAGTGTGGTGTGTTCGGACATGGTATGGTGTGATGGCGAGAGACGGTTAGGGACGGTGTTCATCCACTTCTTGGTCGAATCGGGTCTGAAGATCGCCCATGCCGGGAAACTCGATTTCCTCGATGCTGTCGCGCGCGTGTGGCGTTCGTGGCCTTTCTCGCGTTCGTGGGCGTTGTCGTACCGGAGGATGGTTTCGCCCTCCAGCGTCCCATAGTGGAGGGAGTAGTCCCATCCACAGGGGTATTGTGAGTCGTCGGTCTTTCGAATCGTGACCGAGGTCACCCGGTTGCCTTCTTGGACGGTATAGTCTTCAACCGTCTCGTAGTCTGCCATCGACGTATGGAGGTATGAACCCCTCCATAATAGGTATGTTGGTCTTGTCCCCACCATACAATTCGATCCGCTCTTGTGTAGATTAGCGGAACCGAGTCACGGAGATTACGGCATCCCGCCGACAGCAGTCGTACATGACCAATGAACGCGCTGCTTTCGGCGGAATGCTTGAGCAACTCGTTGACCTCGGAGCAATAGAGTTTCGGCCGGAGCCGCTCGACGCCATCGTCGAGCGGCGACTCAAAGCCATCTGGACCACCCGTACCTGCCCGAGCTGTGACGCCGACGCCCTCCACGCCCTCGATGGCTCGGCCCGTATCTGGTGTGGCCGCTGTGACTGGAAAACCACCTACACCCGTGGCACACCCTTCTATGACTCGGAACTCGCCCCCGGCGAGTTCCTCGTCGCCTTCGTCCTGTACGCTGATTCCCTCCTCAGCATCAACCAAATCGCACCGCTGCTTGACCGCGCCTACAAAACCGTCTTCGAGGCAATTAGCGACGTGGAAACCGCGTTCGCTCGCGGTTTCCCGACTGTTTGGGAACGCATCGAGCACACGATTGCTGGGCCGACACAGGTGGACGAAACGCAGCGGGTGTGCTCGGGGTTCAAAGGCCAGAACCCACCGCGGGACGGACTGTCCCGCGGCGGGTCCCCCGGACCCGGACGGGCGCGATGGACAGGAGAGCAGGGCGATGAGATGACGCTCGTCGCGGCCTGCCGCGACGTGCTCCAGGTGATCTCAGCCGAAGAGGGGTCGAAATACGACGAGAACCTCGGGCCAGTGATTAAGGAAGCAGGCGATCTCTCCCAGCCGCTGGGAGAGATCTGGACCGACGAGCTTCCCGCGTATCAGCAAATGGAACACGAGCATCGAACCGTTGTCCATGATGATGAGTACGTCTCAGAGGAAGGTATCCACACGAATCAGGTCGAATGCCTCTGGTCGTTAGTGCAACCGTGGCTGGCGAAATTCCGCGGCCTGTCCAAGCAGGGCTTGGAGCAGGCCGCTCGCACCTTCGGGCTTCTTCGCTCCCTGAATCTTGTTCAAGCACCCATCCACAGCCTTGTCGATTGCGTCGCTGTCAACGTATTCCGCTAATCTACACAAGAGCGATTCGATCTGTCGGGTCTGTGCGTCCCTGTTGCGCTCGCTTGACGAAGAACTATTTTTGTCCGTGCCTACACTTGCTTTAGACCGTACTCTGTAGGCTCGATCTTTTCGATGGCAGGGAGATGGCGTAACACCGGATGCATGACCCAATACAACGTCACAAACAGAAAGCCGATACCAGTCACAGCGACGACGACAGTACTCCCGATTGTCTCCCCTGCTACCCCGCCGAGCAGCGATCCGAGTGGTTCCGCCACCGCAGAACCACTGATGATGACCGAGGTCACACGTCCCAGTAGCTTCTCGGGAACATATGTCTGGATCAACGACATGAAAACGACGTTCGTTGCTCCGATTGGGATCCATGCGAGACAGAACAGCATGGCCGTCGCGGGGAGCCACTGAACATAGATCGCGCCCAGCCACGTGACGCCACTCAGGAAAAACCCGATGGCCATCAAACGTTGTACTGAAACCCCTTTCAGCAGCGAGGCACCGAGCGCGCCGAGCAGGAGACCAGCAGTTATCGCAGCGAGTAGCATCCCATACGTTCCCGCACCACCGCGAAGTGAGGCGAACACGGGAAGCGTGGCCATCGTCGCGCCGACGGCGAAGTTGGCGAC
The DNA here is from genome assembly GCF_000755245.1 of Halococcus sediminicola. Classification (NCBI taxonomy): domain Archaea; kingdom Methanobacteriati; phylum Methanobacteriota; class Halobacteria; order Halobacteriales; family Halococcaceae; genus Halococcus; species Halococcus sediminicola. The sequence goes on from NZ_BBMP01000024.1 coordinate 50,684, forward strand.
CAGTGGCGGGATAAGCATCAAGACGAGGATCGTCCCGCGTGTATACTCGATTCCCTCGCGGAGATTCTCAACATAGTTTGAGAGTGACGACGCCACGTGATCCGTGCTCTCCTCGGTCTCGCTGTCCTCGAGAGCCGGGATTCTCGTCGCGGCGAAGATGAGTGCTGTCATGGCGAACGTCACCGAATCGATCAGATACAAGGACACTGCACCCACGAGCGCAACAAGGATTCCACCAAGCGACGAGAAAGCCGTATCCACGCCCTGATAGGCGAACGAAAACGCCGAATTCGCATCGACCAGTTCCTCTCTATCAACGATTCGGGGAAGAGCAGCATTCTGTGCTGGATAGACGAACTGGTTGAGCATCGCAACGACCGGCATCACGATCAGTACGAGTTCTACCGAGAGCCACCCTTTCCATGCGGCAAACGGAATGATGAGCACGAGCACGCCCTGAAGCACCTGTGTAGCAACGAGAAGTCGCCGAAGATCCCAACGGTCAACGAATGGTCCCGTGAGAAACTGCAACGCTTGTGGGGCGAGAGTTAGAAATCCCGCGAGTCCAGTGTAGATCGCCGAACCACTGAGGTCGTACGCGAGCCACATCGCCGCGATGTAGTAGAGGCTGTCACCCGCGTTCGTAATTATCCGTCCAGCGAAGAGTCGCCTGAACGCCACGTTTCCGAAGAGTGCTCGCATCGAAGAGAGGCAGGGAACATCGAGAGATAATAGTTAGCAGAACACCATTTCGGTAAGCTAGCTACCCGAAGCCCAGTTCTGTAAGACAGATTAGAGGGGAGAAATGGAGAGATCCTCATCGACCACTATTTCGAGGGAGTCCCCATTGAGTTCGAGAGTCGTCTCGATGCGCCACGGGTCCTGTGAGAGTACTGTTAAATTCTCCTCACGCAGCCACGGAAGCTCCCAGAGTGGCGTTTCGCCGAGGTCGATACCGTGGTTGTGGTGGAAGGCGTAGACGGCCGGGTGTGAGAGGAGGTAAATGCCGATTGAAGATACGGAACTCTCGTTACACCGCTCACAACGATATTCGATGCCAACCTCCTGTCCCTCGTAGAAATACTCGGAATCGTCGATTATCGAGCCACACATACGGCCAGCACAGTTGGGACAGAGTCCTCCAAACACCGATACGATATATGACCGAATCCAACTGTGGAATGCGCGGGCGAGTTCATCACGGGAACGATTTGCGAACGCACCCGGTGGGAAGCCGAACGTCGAAATCACTTCGTCGCAGGTGGGGCAGCTGATAGTAACACGCTCGTGCTTATATTCTGCTAACAGTGCGGACTCGCAGACGGAGCAAATAGAGCTGAGTTCGAATGATAGCGATGCCCCGCGTTGATTGAACGTTCCCGAACAGATGGCCCCGATGACTCGCTGACCGGCGTAGGTCAGTTCGTATTCGCCGTCTTCAGTACGACGAACGAAGCTCCCGACGAGTTGGTTGAGGTGATAGTTGAACTGGCCGCTATCATCCACGTTGGCGTAGCTCCGTAGTGTCGAAAAGGAAAGTGATTCCTCACTGGCCTCGTCAAACGCTTGAATAATCCTAACGCGGTTTTCGTTTCCGAGCAGCGCGAAGGCGTTCTCGGGTGAACTCTTCTCTGAATCGGTCTGCTTGGTTGAATCGGTCATGCGGTGAAGTTTCATCGGAGAAGGATAGCTCTACCCACTATCTCATAAGGATCGATTTGAACATAACCATGTTCCACTCATCGTCTCGGCTTAAGTTAGAACATCTGCATCATGCGGTTACTGGGCCGACAGTACACCGTCCTCGACGCTCGAATGTCTGGTCGGTCCCCGGTGCCGTTCGGGACCGCGAGTGTTGTTGCGGACCGTCCCGCACCGCTAACGCGGTGCTCCGCTGCCCCTGTCCCCTGCGCGTAGCTTGGCCGAGGTCAGATGAAGCGATGCACAGCTATCACCACTGCTGGTACACACTTGGGGTCGGGCTTGCAGTCACCCGCTCTGGCCACTTGCCCGCTACTCGCTTGCTCGGGATTCAGATGGTCGTCGAAGACTCGGGATTCAGGCCCGCCGTCGCTCTCGCGGTATCTCTTGCTGTTGCAGGACGACGCTGCTGGCTCATCGCTGGTATCGGCCTGCTGGGGATTCAGGGTTGTTGCCACCGCTTTCCTGCTGTCTCGCTCTCGCGCTCGCTCGGGATTCGGGCTTGCTCTCACTCACACTCCTGGAAGTGCCCTGCACCACGCTGGTGAATCCTCACAGCTGTTGCTGAGTTGGTAGTGAAGCGGTGCTGTAACTGGTAGTGAGGGCTGTGTTGAAAGCTGGTAGAGAGTGCTGTGCTGAGAGTAGGTAGTGAACGCTGTTGCTGAGTGCTGGTAGTGAGTAGAAGCTGAAACACACGCTGGGATTCAGCCTTGCTGTAGCTGTCGCTGTGCCGCCGCTGTTGCGGTGCTGTCGCTGTCGCGGTCTTGCTGGACTCGCGGTGCTGTTTTCGCTGTTGCAGCCCCCGCTGCTGCGGGCTGTGCTGTCGCTATTGCCGACGCAATGTTGGTACGGTGCTACTGCTGGCCTGACCCCCGGACTGTCGCTGAGAACTAACTGACTCCGGCTTGCTGACGCTGTTGGGTTGACCCCAGTGATACGCTGCTATCACTGCTGGACCCCCGGTCTATCACCTAGCGGTTTTCCAGTGCTGGCCGCTGGTAGTCGGCCTGACCCCCAGCTTGCTGTCGCTGGCGCTGTACTGCTCGCTGCTGCGCTGCTATCGCTGTCGCGGTGAAGGGGGACCTCCTGTTGCTTGCTGTCTCTCAGCAGTGATCTGTAGGCTCTCAGGGCTAGCCTGAATCCTCGGCAGTGTTCTATGGTGAATCCTGAATCTTCGCTGTTGCTCTGATTGACTGGCTAACTCTCACTGGTTGCTTCGCTGGCCCGAAATCCAGGACTTTGTTGGTGCGAACTAGACCTCGCGATGTGTTGTCGCTGGCTTGAATCTCGGTGATGCTCCTCACCGGAGATTGAATCCTCGACGATGCTGCTATTCTGAATCCTGCTGATGCTAGTCGCAGACCTGAATCCCGGTGGTGTGTCTCGCCGGGGTTGTATCCTCGATGATGGTACGCTCCCCTGAATCACGATGGGTCTCTAACTGACTGACTGAATCCCAGTGTTGCTTTGCTGGTCTGAATCCCTGTGGTAGTAAACGCGGCTTGACTCTCGGCCTGCTCTGGAGTGGCCTGAATCCCGGCAGTGCTATGCCTCGCTGAATCCCCGGCGCTGTTATCGGCGATTGCGGCCTTTTTCTCTGATCGCTGATATGCTCTGCTCGGGGGTCGATCTGTCTACGCTCCCGGCTATCGCCAATGTCTATTCTCACCCCAGCATCGGGGGTTTTGTGGACGGCGCGCTGAGATAAACTCTAATTGACTCTGAATAGGAGTCCTGATTCTGAAACCGTATAGGGTGACTACGATGGCTCTGAGTCTGTATTTTGAATCGTGAGTTTAATATATACTGGTGCTTGATATGTTCTATGGATGGCTCAGCCGGGGCGGATGGGAGTGATGAATCGGATGTTGAGACGGAACTTGACTGGCAGGCTCATGCAATTATAGAGGCGATCCACGACAACGGGGGCACTGCTGACACGAGCGAAATTCGCGCGATCACGGGTATTGATGACTACAACGTTGTCCTCTATCGGCTCAATACGAAATTGGAACCCCACGGTCTCGTTGATCTCATGCAACCCGACCCAGATGGGGGACGACCACGAGCGAAGGTGGTTACGCTTACCGAGCAGGGCAAAGCCTTCGCTGAACGCCTCACCACAGACGAGGACGATTCAGACGATTCCCCGGTATCGAGCATTGAACGGATTGAACGACTCGAAGCGCAGATGAACGCCCCCTATGGAAGTTGGGATACGGAAAACCGGCGGGAGTATGAATACGTCGTCGAAGGCATGGTCGCAATGCGCGATTTTCTGCGCGAGAAGCACGGCGAAGAATTTGAAGAGTACATGGCCGAGCATACATCCGGCTAGAGATTAGCGATAGAATTCATACTCTGGTTTGTGTACTCCCTGATAGCCGTCAGAACATAATGAAAGGTACATGGAATACATTCAGAAAGTTTGTCGGGATCTATCAAAATGAATTGTCTCCAAGCTCTACGAGTTCAATTTCAATTTTATCTACTGACGAAGTTTGGTTCCGCCTCGATCCATAGCGAGTCAAGCGCATGATTCCCCCCAAGGGGAAGCTTCGCAAATTCGACGCTACTGATGCTATACCCATTGAGCGTATCGCTTTGCTCGATGAACGGTCCCTGCAGGTTTACGTACACGTGCTCAAGTGAGAGGAGGTGATTCAGCTGCTCTGACAGCGTTTTGTCGCTATCAGTTGAGTGCTCTGGCTGGAGATCTCTAATATACCTCTCATGAGCCCGTCCCATGTCCTCATCCTGGCTCTCGTTGAATAGCTTTCGGAAGGGGTTCTCGACAATGAGGGCTTTCGGATATGGCGGCTGCGTTCGTTCCTCTTCCATAATAGTCTCAACGACATCCTCGTTCGAGATTTGCGGGAGGGTCGGGTTGACTCGCGTCTTGACACGAAGGAAATCGCTGGGCTTCTGGGCGTTTTTAAGTTGGTAGCCGAACGCCCCCACTGCTCGCCGGATAGGCGTATCGTTGACTGGAATACCGTCCGTGACGACATCAATATGCAGGTAGCGTGTTCGATCACCACCCATTGTTCCTTCTTCTCCCCGCGAGGGTTGACTGTCGACGATAAGGTACGCGGTCCCAGGTGACTTGATCGGCGTGACATACGTTGCGGACTCCGAGTGGTGCGTCCGCTCTGGGTTGTCGCGCTCATATCGATCATTCATTCTATTGAGAGCTGCGTAGTAGTCGGCGATCCCCTGCCCGCTCCAGTGTCCGCCCTCTTGACCGATGCTCCAGACCCCCTGACCGACGTACGGACTTGCACGAGCAAACCCAGCGAAGAGTTCCTCCTGCCCCCGGACACCGTTGTTCCGATGTTCTTTTGTGTTTATGACGTACATCGCATCAGTTGAGTATGGGAGAAACGACGAGTACACGATAGTCGGCAGCCCCCCACCGAGGTTCTTTTTGCTCGTGTACCGGACATTCTCTAGAGATCCGCCTCTCAGCAGTTCATCTCGATCTGGTACCTCGACTACTTTCAGTTCTTCGAGCCCTGCTTCTACTATGTCTGCGTATGACTGGTCGAGGTCGTTGTTCGTTATCTCATCGTACGACTTGACTCGCCCGTGCAGTGCCCAGTCGATCTCGATATTCGGTCTCACTGTACTTGGACAGATTGGCTCCATGACTATAAACATTGTCCAAAAGTATACCCAGTCCAAATAAAGTCAGAAATCACATAGTAAATAGGATTCGAGAGAATAAAGACCTCTAAGCCCACAAAACTCGACGTAAAGACGCGTAGACTATGGAAAATTTCGATCCTGAGGAGGAATTGATAATAGTTAGGTTGGTCTAGTTGTCTATTGGGACTCAGTAGAGTCCGATGGTGCTTATATCACTGCCGCTTTGGCGTAGCGCTCCTGAACGATTAATTCGAGATTGTCCGCTATGACAACGGTCCTAGTGTGATCAACGCAGTAGGTTTCGCCCAGCTCGTCGCAGAGTACTGCTGTATCTCGCACGGCGATTTCAACAAGTCGCCAATCCGTGATGTGAGAACACCGAAGATTTCAGCTACTCCCTATCACCAATTCAGTTCGGTTCGACCGCTCACACTTACGGCGAGAGGCCCATGAATCCGTGATCGCTCTCATCTGCATCCTCGCTGCTTTCGCTTTGATTCGTGGTTTTCTGTGGCTGATCGTCATCGGATTTAGAGGAATCCTCGCTTTCAGTTTCGTCGTTGGCGTCGGGTGATCCCTTCGCCTCGGGTGGCACACGCGGAGCAGTGATCTCACCATCCTCACTAGTGCTCGATGGTTCTTCTCTCTTGGTCGGATTCGACAGAGTAGCATCGAACAGTGGTGCGACCATCGTGACTGCTCGCTCTTTGGTCAGCTGCGTTGGGTCGACTCCGGTGAGCACTTGACGGGTTCGCTCGGCCGCTCGTGCTTTCGGCACCCCTTTAGCTGCGATCTCGCTTGCGACTATCTCAATGAATTCGGTTTTCTCTGGCCGCCCATCCTCGACCTCACCATCGACGGCTTCGGGCTCGCCTTCGCTTTTGTCGCTCCTCTCGTCTTCATCGTCACCCTCTTCAGCTAATCCTTCTGGCGTCTCCGGCAGCGTGATCTCGTCGGGCAACAGCGGCTCGAACTCACCTTTCGCTGCAATCTGCGGCTCGTCATACTCGGGGTTGTCCACGTCGGGGAATACGACAAAGCAGAAATCGTCCGGCGTCGGGGTACGTCGGTACTCGTTTTCCGGGATAAACGGTGCGTAGATGCGCCGCCAGTTCTGCTTCATTGCCCCCTTCGTCTCGTACTCTTCACGGCCTCCATCCTTGGTGCGAACGACATAGACACCCTTGCTCTGGTCGTACTCGTAGTACGCTGCTGTATCTTCGCGCTCGACGTTTGCCACTGCCTCAGGACTGTCGAAGCGCATGTACTCCTGTGGCGGCGCGATCTCTTCGCGGTCTTCCTTCACACCTGTATCCCGCAGGACGACCTCGCCGTACTCTTCTTCCCAGCGGATTTGCGTGCTGCCTTCCTCGCGGACGGTCCGAAGCGCGTACACGCCCTCTTCGATTTTCAGATGGTTCTTTTTCTCGTTGTAGAACCAGCGGTTGCCGTTCTCGTCGGTTTCGTTCGCAAACGTCAGCGTGTTGTAGTCGATTTTCACCTCGCCACCTTCGCGGTAGGTGTCGTAGATGATCTTCTCGCCGCGCTCGCGCCAATGGTCGAACTGCTCAGGATCGCCGAACATCTCGTCTTTCAGCGCGAACACGCAAAATCGCCCGGAGTTAATCGCTTTCCGCAGGTTGGTAAGCGTCTGTTCGGGGGCGTCCATCGTACTCGTCTCGGCTTCAATCGAGACGTTGTATTCACCAGCGAACTCCCAAACATGGGGAAAGTCGTTTTTCAACCGCTGTTCGCGCTTGCGGCGCTCGGTCGGATCGTTCGTCGCCATTGGATCAACCGGGAGATCGGCCATCCCGTCAGCGGCTTCGTTGCTATCCTGCGTTGGAAGCCACGTCGCATAGCTGAGCTTGACGAACGCAGCTTTCGCTTTCGCAAGGACAAGCCGATGATCGAACCCCCCGCCGTTCTCGGCGGAGCCTGTATCCTGTGTGAGACCTGCGTTCCGCAACCCTTCGGTAGTCAGCGTCAGGACGCGCTCGCCCTCTCGCTTGCCTTTTTCGAGTTCGGTATCCGGCGTCTCCTCGATTAGATTGGCGACTTTGTTGTCTGAGCCGAGATCACTGCTCGCTATCCGGCGAAGCTCCGCAACGACCTCTTCGTAAGGAACAGACTCACCGACTGCATCGCGGCGAATTTGCACTGTGTGAGCCGCTTCGTAGAGGCGCTGTGTTGATGTCTGTCCGGCCGCCGCCGGCTCTGGTTCCTCTCCATCCTCGAAAACTGGCTCACCGTCTTCCAAGTAGAATGCCGACGACTGTTGCTGTTCCTCTGCCGACTCGATGGGTTCGCCATAGCGCTTCATCGATTGGATTTTGAGCGCTTCGACCTCCTCGTCGCTCATGCCCGTCTCGCCGGTCGCGCTCTCTCGCACCTCTTGAATCGGCTCAAAAGCATTGACCAGATACGAGTGGGTGTTATCGTCGGTAGAGGTGTGGGTACGGAGGTAGCATTTGTATCGGGGCATCTCTCGAAGCGTCTCAGCATCGACCGAGTGGTGCTCGGCGACGTAATCAGCATTTTTCGTGCCGGGATTGAATGAGAGAAACGTATCACACTGATTGCCGACGGCATTTTTCAGCCGTTCGGGAAGTTGGTTGCCGGGAGCCTGACAGGCCATCACGCAGCGATAGTTGTGTCCACCCGCTTCCGAGAGAATCGTGTGGAGGTTGGATTCCTCAGTGGCTATCTTATCGAACTCGTCGCACACGAGGTAGAACGGTTCTTCGTTGTCACAGACACGCTTACTCGCGTACGTTCGTCGGATGAGTGCCGTGGTGAGCAGCCGGCGCTCGGTCTCACCTGCGCCTTTGGCGAAGCGGAGCACGATGACCTTTCCCTCCTCGACCGCTTCGTGAATCGAAAACGACGGGTCACGGGCGGAAATGAGATCGCGGATGGCGTCGTTGTGAATCCACTCGTCCATCCGGCCGGCGAGCGGTTCGAGGTCGGTGTCCTCTTTCTCCTCGAATCGCTTGGCAGTCTCTCGGATGAACGTAATGCGCTCGTCGTCCATCCAGCGCGAGAACTCCGAGAGACCAGTCTGCGATGAACACGCGCAGGCCAGATCGAGCAGGCTCACCCCGCGTCCGGACCGCAGCAACCCTCTCGATACGGTCTTGGTTACGCGCTTCATCAGCGCACCGAGGTACTTCTCTGAGCCACCGGACTGGGCGACCATCGCGGCGATATCGTCAGCGAGAGCTTCGATCATCGTCGCCGCGAACCGTGAGTCAGGGTCATACCCCGGTGGTATCTCCATGAAGTTGAACCGGGGAATGTTCTCGTAGGGTTCATCGTCAGGACCCAGCCCAAGGTCCATTACGATCAGGTCCTCTTCATCGCGGTGTTCAGGCCACTCTCGAATGAAATCCTCCGCGTCGTCGCCCTTCGGATCAATGACCAGAGCGCCCTGCTCGCGCTCGAATACCTGTGAGCAGAAATGCTCGGTGAGCACGGTTTTCCCATATCGAGTGCGGCCGGCGATGAACATGTGAGCATCCAAAAACTTCGAAAAGATGCCGGCCTCGGTACCGTGCTTTGCTCCCCACCCGAAGTAAAACGGGTCGCCCGGACTGCTGGCGTCGAAGATCGTGGTCTCTTTGAGGTGGTCGCTCGCACTAACGACCCCGTAGTCATCGAACGGGAACCGCGGGGTTTTCGGTGGCACACCGTCGCCGGGTTTCGCCAGTGACCACCGCATCTTGTTCGTCGCAATGTCCTTCGCTTCGGGAATGTTTACGAGACCGGCGATCTCGCCTTGTGCCTTGACGATACCTGTCTCCTCAAATTCTCGTGCGGCCGCGTCAGCGTACTCGTTGGTGAGATTGCGCTGGCTAATCGGCTGAGGGATGAACGTCTGTTCGCTATTGGCTTCGTAGAAGTTCTCGAACATTCCGGCAGTCTTAGATGCGCGCCGTTTCGCTACCTCGGGGTCTTCCGAGAGCGCGAACACGCGCAAGCACAGATGCCAGCCCTTCTCTCCTTGCTGTTCTTCGAGAAGGTTGGCGATCTTCTTGTCTACCTTCGAAGCGGGATACTCGACTTTCTCCTTGGTGAACGTCATCCGCTCTTTCTTGATAGTCGGCTGGTTGAGGTTGAACGAGAGTTCCTGAAGCGACAGCTCACCCGTGATGTTCGGGTCATCCTCGTCGGTAAGCCCGTGACCGCCGGACACGCCCTGTCGCCACCCACGGTCTTCGGGGCGGAACATGATTTGAACCACGACATCCGCATCCGGTGCTACATCATCCTGTGAATCGACCATTTCCTGCATGATCGCGCCGGTCGGATCGGAGCGGAAGCCCGGCAGCGAGATATTCTTGATCGGAAAGAGCGTGTATTTGCGAAGCGCGAGTGTCGCACCTGAGATATAGACTGACTCACCGTCGGTAGCGCCGGATTCGTCGGCAGCAGTGGCTTGCTCGACCGGCAAGAGTGCGGGATCGGTTCGGTCGAACAGTGATTCATCGTAGCGCGTCTGCAGCTGTCCCTCGAAGGTACCGGCGAGCGACTGGCTGCCGGGAACGTACTGAAGCGACAGCGATCTCTCGCCGCTCTCGTCGGCGGTGTACCGTATCTCGGCTGCGTGGGCGGGCGAGACGTTGACCGTGCGGCGGCGGAGACCCTTCGTCGTGGTTTCGACCGTGTGCAGCGATTCCAGGACTTCGATCATCGCCTCGATGCCGCCGTTATCACGGTGGGGACGCACGGAGATGGCCTGCTCTACGTCGTCCGGCGGGGCAAACTCTGCGGCCATTTCGGGGGTGATTTCACTGGCTGCGTAGTCCGTGGCAGAATAGGACTTGCTGAGACCGCCAGTGTCGGCACCTCCGGCGTAACTACTCGGGTCACCAATGTTGCTATCAGTATCGCCCATTTTCGTGTTCGTTCGTGATCTCTTCATCCGCCAATTGAGCGAGACATACCTTTCTCGACCGCGTGAGTGTCTGCATCCCCGTTACCCCTGATAGCGGTTAGCGCACGTTCGGTTGCAGAACACGCCAGCAATGTCATGACGGCGATAGGGTCTTTCACCAACCTCTCCGCCACAATAGGCACACAGTTGCATTATTCGCCACCTTCCGTGGGAGAGTCGTCCTGAGTGGTCGAATGAGTCACCCCGCTTCGTGATTCTCCGAGAGTGATGTGTGGCGGGAGATCACGGTCGAACGGGTCGGTCGTACTGACCTGTTCGTCCTGCTCGTGGTGATTATCAGGGACACCTTTCGGATCGAAAAACGTGACTGTCGTTTCGTCGTTGTCGTACATCTCTTTGATGAACTCAGTAGCGTCGGAAACGGTGCTCTCGAATGTTTGTTCGTCCGATGCGTCGTCAGTCGTAGATCGTCGATTGTCCTCAGTCATGATCGGCTGTTGCAGGTCCCTCGTCGGATTCCGCCGACTCGTCAAGAAGGCTGATCGCGCTCTCGGTGATCGTCTCGGCCCGCGCCTCGCCGATACCTTCGACATCGGTCAAGGCAGATTGACCGGCTGCGGCCACGTCTCTGATTGACCCATAGCCTGCTTCGCGGAGTATATTGGCTCGGTTGCCGCCGACCTGCTGGATGTCCGTGAGCACAGGTTGACCGTCGGTGCTCTCGGACGTTGGCTCGGTTGCATCGGCGCTCTCATCGCCGTCGGAAGCATCCGATGGCTGTGTTTCCTCGACTGACTGCTCACTGCTCTCGCCGGTTTCAGAACCGTGAGAGTCCTCCGTGTGGGCCTCACCAGCATCGGCAGTCTCATCTGCGGTCGTGGGCACAGACGCTTCCGAAGACTCCAGCGCTTGCTCGGCCACGTCCTGTATGTAGGCCGCATTCGTCTCATCAATACCCTCGACCGCTGCGAGCGTGGTCGGTTCGGCCGTATAGACCTCTGTAACCGTCTCGAAGCCGGCTTCACGCAACGCGGTGGCTTTCTCCGTATCCACGATACCGATGTCAGTAAGCTCTGGTTGGGCTTTCCCGGCGGCCGGATGATCGAAAGCAGAACTGATGCTGCCTCTGAACCGGCTCAGTAGCCCTCGCCGACTCACCTCACCTTCCCAGTCCGATTCGTCAACAGTCGCACCCTCTTCTTCACGGTGCCCACTTGGATCGCTGCCATTCTCAGATGCGCCCTCCGGTGAGAACTCAACCTCTACAGCCGGGTTCTCTTCCTCGGACTCATCCGGGTCTGGGTCCTGCTTGCTCTCCGTTTCTGTGGCTGGTTCCTCTCGTGTACCTGCGTCACTCGTCTCCGCTGTTTCGATAGCGCCGGGCGTCGGAGCGGGAGTTTCAGCCGCCGTGGCTCCCGTGGATGCCATGACGTCGTCCTCTGGCTCAGACTCAGCGTGTGCATCGTACAGAGCAGCATCATCCACCCAATCCGATCCTTCGTAGGTTTCGGAGAGAGTATCATTGCCGGCGTTGGCGGGCGCACTGTTGTCGTTTGCGTTGTCGTTGTCGTCATACGTTGGCGCTTCTATCCGCTCGACGCTCGTTCTACTGTGTCCGTTTGACCCAGAGCGCTCGCCGAGAGTGCTCGGGTCCACAGTGAGCAAATCATGGGCCGCGTCTGTATCGCTGGCTCGCCGGCCGTTGATACCGCTCTCGCTCGTACTGTTGCCGACTGGGCCAGTCAGCGTCCCACCGTCCGCGGTTGCCGTCTGAGCGGTTGTAGCCGCTGGTGATGACTCCTCATCAACCTCTGCTGGGCCGGGAACAACTGGAACAGCAGTTGCTGGCGGCGTATAGCCGCTCTCCTCCGGCGGCTCGATACCACATTGTGCCTCCATGTACGCCGCGAAGTCGCCGTCCTCGCGTGGCGTGTACGTACAGACAGCATCCTCGACCGGCGATGCTTCGATATGCAGTGGGAACCAGCTTTCAGGGCGGTCGTCAAACTGGATGAGTGATTGTGAGTAGTCGCCTTCCTTGCCGGGGTGCATCCCCTTCTTGACGTGGTTCACCTGCTTCTCGTTCAAGCCGAACTTCGGCAGGATGTCGTCTGCCTCGTCGTCAGTATCGAGGCCTCGCGTGCGGAAGAACTGGACCGTCGAACACTGCTCATAGATCGTCCGGCGTTTGTTCTCGCCAGCACCGCCCGTCGTCTGTGCGATGAACTCGCGCGGCGATTGCGAGCAAAACCACAAGCAAGCATCGTAGCGTGCCCACTCACGGGCGGCTTTCTGCAACCAGTTCACCATCTCTTCGGAGTGGAGCAAGAAGTGCGCCTCGTCGATGAGGAAGATCGTCTCACCGGACGTGCGCTTGACCTTCTGGTTGACCTGATCCAGCATGAGCCGGAACATGGCCGACTTCTCTGCCGAACTCGAATCCCGGAATTGCCGAAGGTCGAGGTACGCCATGTCCACGTCGTCATCCATGAGGCCGGTCGCGTCCTCATCGAGCAGATATTCGTATTTCTGACCCTCCATGAACCCGCCGAGCGCGTCACGTAATTCGGCGATCTTGTCGGCTTTCTTGCCGAGTTCTTTGTCGTGAGTGCCGAGTGTAAGCGAACTCGGCTCGTCCATCACTTTCTCGGACAGTTCGATGAAATCACGCATGGTCGCGTCCGCTTCGGCAAGCGATGACGGGTCTCGCGGGTCGGCTCCCGCCTCGATCAACGTCCGACGCACGAGTTGTTCAATCGTGTTGTGGAAGATCGACGGGTCGTACCCTTGTGTACGGACGAGTGCCTTGATGAACTGCACAATGCTGTCGGCCTTCATCGTAAACGGACTCATCTGCCCGCCCGAGTGGCTGGCGTGCTCCGGCGGCGCTTCCGTATAGAACGGGTTGACCGCATCCCGCCCACCGAGTACGATGTGCTTGCCATTCAACGCCTTCGTCAAGCCGTCGAACTCGCCCTGCGTGTCGAGGACGATGAGCGTCCGGTCTTCGTCCTCGGAATACCAGCGCTGGCACGCTTTCTGTGCCGAGTAGGACTTCCCTGATCGAGAGGTCCCGATAGTGATGATGTGCGGCGCGAGACCGCGCTCGAACGGATTGGCTTTGATAACCTGTCCGTCCTGCTCATTGCGCCCCCACTCGATGCCCTCCTCCTCTTGGATGGTATCAGAGCATGGTGGGAACAGGGCTGCCACGCCATCGCCGAGCATCCACTGGGTTTTGAGGTCGCGGCGGCCGATCTGTGCGAAGGTGTTGCGGCCGGTCGGCGACCCTGCCTCGAACGCTGCATGGTGGAGATCGCCGGCCATCACGGGATAGCAGTTCGTCGGCGCGGCTTCGAGCAGGTCGGTAATCTGCTCAGAGCGCACGCGAAGTGCGTCCTGTTTCGCAGCATCCAGCGAGGCATAGTCGCGGAGCGTGTCTTCGAACTGCTCGATGGCCTGCTTCTGTCCGGCACGGACAGTCACGTAGGCGCTGACGCGCCACGGCTGGACGTTCGTCGTTCGCAGCAGTTCGTACATCTGGGTGTAGATGTCCTGATCAGCATCGACGCCGATAGCGGTCACATCACCCCCGCCCTCGGAACGCTGGACGCCTTCTGCACCGATTGACCCCCACTGCTTCGAGAGTTCCTTCATCACGGCGTCCCGGTCCTCCGGTTCGACGTGGATAGACACGTCCAAATCGACCGGAATGTCTGTCTCGGGATTGAGGTCGCCCCCATCGAGTTCCGCACCGAACAGCGTGTAGATGGGTTTCCAGTAAAGTGAATCGGGTTCGTCCGGCCATTCACTGATCCAGTAGGTGCGACAGAGTTGGTCGCCGACGCGCACGTAATCGCGGGTCACGTCGTAGATACCGGGGGCGAGCAACCGCTGAGCCGGCGTCTCGTCGTCAGATGATAGACCAGTGCTGTCGGCACCGTTCGCCTCGTCGCTGCTGGCAACCCCATCGAACAGTCCAAACAAGCGCTCGCGGGCGGTTCGATTGCCCGGAGCACGCAGCGTTTCGCCCTCTTGATCGTCGTCTGCATCGCCGGGTTCGCTCTGAGCCATATCAGTAGCGTCCTCACGCTCATCCCCCGGCATGGGAATGTCACTATTCGGCGTGTTCTGGGTCCGTGCAGGGGGCCAGACAGTCGGTCCGGTATGCTCACGGCGGAAGACGCGTTCGAGTTCGTCGTCGGGAGCGTGATTCTCGCCAGTCCAATAATCAAGGAGTATCTGCGCGTGCTCGTCCGGCGAGATACGCTCGGCCGAGAGTCCCTCGACATTACTGATGGCCCCCTCGACTTTCGAGAGCCGCGAGAGCAATTCACGCTTAGCAGCGCGGCGGCGCTGGCGCTCGGTCACGTCCTCTGACGAACGGAACGGACTCAGCCGAGCGCGTATCGACGGCGAAGGTAATGAGCGGGCGTCGTCAGCTGTCGCCTCGACGACGATGTAATGCCGACGCTCGGGTGCGTCCCATGCAGGATCGTCAGTGGTGCTTCGCCACTGCGCGAGTGATCGACAGATCGCGCGCACGTACGTCCACACACGACCCTCAAGGCGCTCACTCCGTGCAGCCTCGTGATACGGCTTCGTGAGCGCGTCCGCGTCCGATGTATGCAGCGTAGTCGTGTAGAAGCGAAAGCCGAAATTCTTGATCGTCTCATCGATCTGCCCACCGAGTTGGTTCACGATCTCGTTCGCGTCAAAGCCGGTCATTCGGTCGGTTGCCCGCCCACTGATGTCAGCAAGCCCAACGACACGACCGTCGGTCATCCGGGCCGTCCCATCATCATAAATCTCTGCAAGGCCAGCAAGGTCGTGAGCGACCGTCTCGGAATGATTCCACGGCATCGACCGCCGGAGTCGGCGGTAGCGCCGCCAGTTTCGCAAGCGCTCACGCGGTGGCGTATGCCAGTTCGACTTGATGACGACCCAGCCGCCGAGAACGAGCGCTATCGGCGCGAACACCAACACGAACACCCCCGCGAGCAGCAACGGGCCACTCATGAGCACCGTGAGAACGCCTGCGAGCGCACAGAGGATCGCCGGAAGGAAACCGATAAAGAACTTCTTCACCGGATACCCGTTGATCTTCATCGCGGTATCAACGTGCTGTGGAATGATCTGTGCCGGACTCCGGTTCGTTTCTTCTTCGTCTGAGTTCTGAACTGCTTTGCTCATTGGTATGATTTCTATGATTAATCCAACTGATCGTGGATGTCGTGGCGGCGGCGCTCAACCTGCGATGCATCGACGCCACCGCGGAGTTTGTCGCTCGTTACCTCGCCAACGCGCCGAACAGTGGCGCTATGATGGTCGTTCGACGCTGCTGTCGAACCGACCGATCCGACCTGTGTCGTACTTCCGCTAGAGGTACTGCCATTGGTGGTACTCCCGTCATCGCCTCCACCGCGAACGTTCTCTAATCGCTGTTTGACGTTGCCGATGCGTTCACGGGAGTTTTCGTAGCGCTCGGGCGCTTTCTTCATCGCCTGCGACCCGCCCGAAATCATCGCTGACGCCGGGACGCCCTTCCGAACGAACGCCTTCGGGAAGATGATGAAGACGAAAATCAGTCCGACAATGGTGAGCAGCACCGACCCGAATGCCGTCGCTATACCAGCCTCAATGGGGTCCCATGAGAGACCGAAGAGGAATCGCAGCATCCCCGACTGCAACACGCGCAAGAAACACAGTCCGTAGAAGCTGGCGATGCCGGCGTTGCCAACCCACTTGATGGACGAGACTGGTGCGAGGCGGGCGACCCAGAAGATCGGCCAGAACGCCGCGAGAATGTGAATCGCCACGTAGATCATGACGATGATCGCAAGACCGATCAGGACAAGCGTTGACTGTGTGAGCGATAACGCACCAGTAAGGATGACGCCAACGCTGAGCTTCCCAGCGCCGGCCGCTGAATCAAGGAACTCACCCGCAGATGGTGCGAGTGATGTCGAAACCGCGTCGAAGAGATGCAGCGAAGCCGGCATGACGAGCAAGGCTCCGAGGAGAATCATCACGCCATGACCGGCAAGGCGCTTCAATTCCTTCTCACGGCGGTATGGATCGGCCCGGTCCATCGCAATCATAATCGCAGGGAGCAGAGCGGCCGCAGCGAACGTCATGAAGATGTAGTACGTTTCGTAGATGTCCGGCCACCAGCCGTTCTCCGGGCTGGCCCACGTGCTTGGATCGCCGACATCGCCCGGAGCCGGAATGCCGACAAAAATATCATTGAATCCGCCGATCAACTTCTTCACATTCTTCGTGACCGAATCCTCGATGAAATTCACGAACCCGCTGAGCATTTCACCGGGTCCGGGTATGCACGCGCCGGGATTCGTCACACCGCACTTCCCACCGCCCCCACCGCTGCTACTTCCGTTTCCAGAAACACTCTCGCTGACGTTTCCGCCCGTCAGTCCGGCATTCGCTCCACCAGCACCGGGTGAGGTCTGGTTACGTTGGTTCGACGCATCAAGCGGTGTCGTCTGGTTAGCACCTCCTCCGGTCGTATTCGACCCATTGAGACGGCTCAGTTGCTCACCGGAGGTGGGAGTGGATGTGGTATTCGTCGTGTTCGTTCCGTTCCCAGCCTGTGCGCTTACCGGATCAACGAACACTACACCGCCGGCAACACCGAGAACGACACAGAGCACTACGAGGAGGGCGGATACCTGCACTGCCGACCGACACGAATCTGACTCTAACATCTGGATTGGTGAGAGAACGAGTTGGTTAGGCGCGGACGTAGCCGACGGCAGCGAGCGCTGCGAACGAGAGACCCTGCGCTCCCATCGGGCCGACAGCAGCGATCACCGGATCGAGCGGCGTGCCGCTGACCGGCAGTGGCATGATCATCCCGGCCCCGCCGCCGAACACGCCGACGTTGAAGTCGAAACACGAGATCGTGCTGACGCCGATGATTTCGAGGATGGCTGCGAAGATCGGCGGGGCGAACGCGGCTGCACCCGAATAGAGCGCTCCCATCAACTGGTTGTCGCCCTCCTGCTGGGTTTGGGGCTTCTTCGACCCTTTCTTGTCCAGCCCGGACATCCCTCTGAAGATGGCTTTGAAGAGGAAATAGAGGGTCGCGGCGGCGAACACGATTGAGAGAATCTGACCGATGCCGTTGTTACAGAGCGCTTGACCGACCTGATCGAGTTGGGCCGCCGCCGGCACCGCCAGCATCGACAGGCCGATCACTACGAGTCCGGGCACGCGAACGTACCGACGGAGCGTTGCTTCGCGGTCAGCATCAACCGGCGTGCGGTGATACATCGCTGCGAGACGTGCGGCGAGTGCTGCGAGGCGTGGATACTGCTTTTTTGCCTTCTCGACGGACAGTCCAACGCGCTCGCGGGTGTTTTCGTCTGACATAGTTGTTTCCTTGGACACCTTCTTGCGGGTGGTGTTGATGTTCACCCCTCTCTCCCAGTACAGGATAAAATCTGTTCGAGTGTATTTTGAACTACATATTATTCTGACTGTTTTGAAGGGGGGGGGGGGTGATATACCAGTTTAAATTCAATATCAAAATACACGACGCACAGTTCACATCCTGCATTGGAAAAGAGAGGGGTGTATGTGCGATACTGGAAGCGACTCGGCCTCGTTAGCAGACCTCCATCCCGACTTGAGCCAACTGTTTCCACAGCCCAACAAGACTTCACAAGAAGTCGTGCGAGCGATTTTCGGCCTCAAGCAGGGCGAGATACGCGCATATTTTGCCCTCACCGACCAGCCACATAGCTCGACAGATCAGCTTGCAGACGAACTCGATCAGCACCGACGCTATGTCGCCCGCTCACTCCGCGGACTCCACGAGGTCAACCTTGCTGAACGCGAGCACCAAACCCTCGAAAACGGTGGGCGGGGGTACGTGTATGAGCCTGCCCCCGTCGAGGAGATGAAGCAGTATCTCGACGATCAACTCACCGAATGGACCACTCATCTCCGGGCTGAAATCGAAACCCTCGAAACCGAAATCGAGGCTGAACTTGCTGCCGATGGTGGCGCAAATGAAAATAGCTGTTCTCAGAGTGGGGATGAGTGAAATGCATCGCCGCGGCCACACTGGAATTGCAATGCTCGCGTACGCGCCCGTAGCGTACATCTTTCTCCGGGGTGGACAGCCGGCCCTCGCGCTCGGCGGACTGCTCGGCGTGCTTTGCGTTGAACCGGTTCCTGACAACGATTTCTGGCTGCCGGGGTTGCGACATCGTGGGATCAGTCATTCGTTGCTGGGTGCGCTCGTCGTCGGCAGCCTCCTCGGCGTGGGTGGATGGCTTCTTGCAGCGGGACTGAACGGGCTGCTGGCTCGTCCCGTTGCCACGCTCGTTTCACTCCCAATGCAAATCGATGACAGTATCGTGGGAGAGCTTATCGGCCTGTTTCACACTCTCGATAGCGAGGCGCTTGCTGGCCTCGGCTTCGCCGTCGGCGTGTTCGGTGTCCTCGTTCACTTGCTTGGCGACGTTATCACTGTCGCCGGAATCAGACCGTTTCTGCCGGTCTCGTCACGCCGCGTCTCGCTCTCGCCACTCCGTTCGCACAGTCCGACCGCGAATAGTGTGCTCTTCGGTCTCGGCATTCTCGCGCTCGTGGTCGTGGTCGTGACGGCTGCGCCGGGTGTCCTCAGCAGCGGGATAGGTGTGCCGCAAGGATGTCCGCTCGCCAGTGGCCCATCCACGTCGCATCCCAATGAGTGCGTTCCATCGTTTGACCTCTCGCCCGTCGGTGTCGCTGCTGGACAGAGCGCCAACGAGACGAACGCTTCCGTCGCGTTCGCCAATCAAACGTCGAATGGAACGAACGTCACCGTCGAGAGTGTGACACTCCCCGAAGGTGGGTTCATTGCCATCCACAGCAGCGGCTACACGACCGGCGCAGCATCCGCTGAGTCCTCAATCATCGCCACCTCGAAGTATCTCAAACCGGGCAATTACTCGACCGTCACAATCGACATCTCGAATGCACCGCCGGGCAACTATCCCGGCTTGAATCGCTCCCGGCTGAACGCTTCGGAGCCGCTCACGGCGATGATTCACCGAGATACGGATGGCAACGAGCGGATGGATTTCATTGCGTCGGTCGGTGCAAACGACACGGCCTACACCATCGACGGAAGCCCGGTTGCTGACTCGGCAGGTGTCACGGTCCCGACCGAGACCCGCGAGCAGGCGTCGGTGAGCGTTCGCAACCAGACTGTTCAAAGTGACTCAGTGACGATTGAAAGCGCTCGACTGCCTGACGGCGGGTTCCTCGTCGTTCACAACGATAGCTATCTCCCACCGGAAAGCGCCCCGCTCGAAAGCGCCGTCGGTGTCACGTCGTATCTCGAAGCCGGCCAGCACAACGGCGTGAGCGTCCCGCTGCTCGACGGAGCCGTTGAAGAAGACCAGCAGCTAATCGCGGTCCCCTACCGCGACACGAACGGCAATCAGCGCTACGACTACATCGCCAGCGATGGATTCCAAGATACGGCCTACGAAAACCGGACGGGCAACCAGTCGGTCATTGTCAACGACATGGCGGATGTTGCGGTCGAAGGTACTGAGAGTGCCACTGAAAGCAGGGAAACATCGACCGCGACACCGGTTGATACCACGACCTCGTTCAAGATCACGAATCTCTCGGTGAGCAACCGAACGGCACACGTCGGTGATGAAGTGACCGTCACGGCACGAATCACCAACCCCCGCGACTCACGCCTCGACGGTGAACTCGCGCTTGCCACAGCGGGAGAAGCTGTCGAGACCCAGCAAGTCGCACTATTCGCGCAGGAAAGTCGAACAGTGACGTTCACCCACTCGTACGACGCGGCGGGTGAATACGTGATCAAAGTCGGCGATCACACCCAGCGGATACGAATCGTCGAGGAAGGCGCACCGCTGACACCGATGACGACGACTGGAGAGGCAGGCCCAGCGAATGCGAACAACTCTGAGTCACAAGCGGCAAAGAGTGATTCAGGGGGATCGCTGAGTCTCACCGACATCATACTTCTCGTCGTACTGGTCAGTATTTTCGCAGGACTGATTTGGGCGCTCTTCACCCTCCGCAAACGGATCTGAGCGATGTCCGACGCTGACATTCAGCTTTCGCGTCGGCAGTTCCTCGCTGGTTGCGGAGCTGTCGGAGCCGCCGCAACAGGTATGCCTACCGTTCGCGGAGCGGACAGCCGTCAGCCCGACACGCGCCCATCTTCGGACTCACTTCAAGCACTCGGGACGGGCGGGCAGATTTCACCGGAAGGACAGCGAGCGATAGCCGACGTTGGCCGCCGATTCCAGCAGCAGCGCCCGGCGATAGAGCAGACCGTCGATGCAGTGAAAGACATCGGACTCGACCCATCGGGGAAAACACCGGTCAATGGGGAGCTTGGTGAAGCGCTCTCAGGTCTCTCGAACGCCCGCATCACGTTTCCGAGCGACGGAACGTTTCAACTCACAGAACAAATCACCGTTCGACCAAATGGGCCTATCGAGATCGCTGGGAATGGCTGTTCGTTCGTGATTCCAGCGGGAAAGGAGACCAAGAGCTTCATCTTCGTGCTGCCGTCGGGCAGTCTCATTAGCGACATTACGATTGACCAGAGCGCGAAGGGTGTCGTCCAGGAACTCGGCATCCAAGCCGAAAGCGGCGTCGTACACGCGAAAAACGTGACCATCAAAGGCTACGCACCAGCCAAATCGAACGTCGGACCGACAGGTAACAATCCAAGCGTTGACGCGATGTTCTCACCTATCGCAAAGACCGGGGATTCGGTCGTTCGCGTGACGAATTTCAAAGCAATCGGCGGAACAGCCGCCGGCACGCACGATGAAGCGGACCTCCCCGAATCCGCGCCGGAAAACCGCCTCGGAGCGCCGATGGGCGTCTGGGTCGGCCGCTCAAACCAAGGCACGATTCAGATGGTCAATCCCACGCTTTCTGGGTGGTCGAACGGGATGTATTCGGGCCGAACGAAGGGTGTCGTCGAAGTTCGCGGTGGCACGTTCATCAACAACTTCAACGCACAAACAAGAATCGGCGGTGGGTCAATCGTCGATGGCGCGTCGATGCTGCTCGATGACCGCCAGTGGTCGGACAAAGGACCGTTCAAGATCGGCCATCAAGGCGTCTATGCTGTCCGCGTCGATGCAAAACACGGGAACCAAACTGACCCGGCGACGTTCAAGAATCTCAAGGTCGTCGCTAAATCGATGCGCGAGGGTGCGGCGCTATTCGACTGGGAGAGCGCCTCCGGTCCCGGTATCGTTCGTAACTGCCACATTACGAACCACCTCGACCGCCCGGTGTTCCTCGGGGAGAACCCGTCGGCTCCAGCAGCGACGAACATTCTGGTCGATCAGTGTCTCATCGACGGACGTTCACCGAGTGGTGTGATGGAAATGCAGGGTCGGCCACAGTCGCGTATTCAGCGCACGTGCATTCAATTGCCGAATGCGGGGCCAGACAGTATCAGCGGGGCGCAAATCAGCGATGGAGTGAGCTTCGGCAAGCAGTGTACGAGTGGCAGCGGTTTGAGTAAGCCGGGGAAGGTCGGCTCGGGCGGGAATATTAGCTCACTTCCGGCACCGAACGTGAGTTACAGCGGCACCGGCTCTGGCGCTCGGCGATCTCCGAATCAGGGCAACTGGATCGGCCAATTGGCGGCTGGTGTCGCACAGGTCATGACACTCGGCTTTCTCTTCCTCGTCTCGCTGTTTGGCTTCGTGATACTGGCTGCGAAAAGTCTCATCTCGGGCGATTAGGCGACTACCGGAATATAGATGGATAGCCGAACTTCTTTTTGAGGAACTGACCATAGAGCCACCAGCTTCCAACCAATCCACAGATCATTCCGAAATTCACCATCCACATGTCTGCATCGATGAGTCCCATGCTGTCCGCGGTCCCATAGACCACAGCGACCAGAACGAAAATCACCAATATACCGGGGATGGCGGCAAGCCAAAACCCAGCCCTTCGCTTTGCACGCGACAGAAAGCTCTCGCGCTTCATCCGCTGAGCCGGTGGCTGGTTGTACTGCTCTCGGGGTCTCCACCTTTCGTGGTGGGGAGGGGGCCGGTTGGCAGACTGCTCCGAGGCCCTTTCTCTGTGTTCCTCTTGGTGGGAGGGTGCATGGGAAGTGTACTGGTTCGTCGCCCGCCATTCCTCACGTTGGCTCGGTTGACGGTCGGTATAGTGATCGGAAGCCATGCGTTTCTCTCGTTTGTTGTCAGTGATAATTGTTATGCCGAGTCTTGCGGGGCGGGGTCGAGCGCATCAGTAGCGTGCTTGCAGGTTTCGACCGCGTGCTGGGTGTCGTTCGGTCGCTGCTCTCCGTCATCAAATGAATGGATGTCGTCAGTCATTCGTCAGTCTGGATGTAGCGTGCGGCTTCGTCCGCTATCTGATCGGTCGTTTCAGTGGTAATGAGCACGAACTCGTCGAGTTGTATCAATCACGCCGGGAAATCGTCCGGACGATTCAGAATCGGGAACGCAGAGTCGTGCTGGAGTCATCACCGGCTGATGCGAACTGGATATCGAACATTACGATGGAAGAACACGATGCCCAGCACGTCCAGAAATTCCTTCAGCAATTTTCGGACACCGAATCATGATAAGAAGATGCAAAAAACCACCAATATCTGACGGAGGCAGAAACAATAGATTAGACGACAAGGGAAATAGCGAAAAATCCTCGACTCCGTCCAAGCTCACGCCGATTAGCCCAACACCGACTGTTTGTGAGAGGTGCTCTGGATAACAGCAAGTTAAGTCCACGGAGCACCTCTTGGCTGGTATGTCCAGAGCCAGCCGGAAAATCGACCGTGACCCTGAGAAACCCCCTCGGGGAGCGAGTGGTACAGGGGCTCCAGATGGGTTCACTATCCCCGAGCGGTTCGTCGCCCGCGTTGTGAATATCGATTTGAGTTCGACCGAGAGTACTGATCGTTCAAGACGCAACTCCTCCGTCCCGCGGAATCCAGAGAAACCGGCACCGGACGAAAGCGGTGCGTGGAACAAACGCGGGTTCAGGACTGTTGATCGAATCGTCAACTGGATCGTCACCGGCGATCCAGATATGCCGTAGCGTCCGTTTCTGAGTCCGTCATCACAGAGCGGTGAATCACCTCGGCGCGTCGTTCTCGGAGTACGCTTAGTAGCCCTGTCGCTACGGGTCGCTGCTGCTCCAGAATCGGCTTCTACGACGTGATCTCCTCGATGAGTTCAAAGCCGTCAACGACCTCGATCTGGCCGTCGAATCCGGCGTCTTCGACAGCAGCAACGCTTCCCTCTCCGGCATGGGTGTCGGTCGTGACGAGGTAGATATACGCCGCCTCATCGGCGTCGAGAAGCTGGACGGCAACACCGGCGAGCGCTGTATCGGCTTTTTCGATGGTATCCTCGTTACGGTTCGAGGCCCGCGCGATGTAGCCGCGAACGCCGTCCATGACCGTCGCGACTGTGGGATTCGCGTAGTCGAGGGGATCAGCGACCCGGACCCAGCCAGCATCGATGGCAGTGTTGATCGGTGTTTCGTCGGGTGTACTTCGCTCGGGAGCCCCACCCAGCTCATCGTAGACGCGGTGGGGGATAACGAACGTCCTGTCGTGCCGTTGTGCGAAGCGGGCCAGTGCGGTATACTTATCGTTCTGCTGGCGTCCACACGCGATGAACAGGCCGGTATCGGCGATCCACGCCGAACTCCCGGCGTTGGCCGTGTCGAGTTCCGTCATCCGAGGATGAGTTCTCGTTTACCCGTCCTCGCGGGGTGGGTTGTCTCGCGCGTTCCGGATCCGATCGAAGTATGGATCGTGCTCTTGCATGTCGAGGACGACCTCTCGGAGAGCGTGCAGGACAGCGATCCCGAACGCAGGCTGGAGACCGAGTTCGCGAGCAGCAACGCGTTCGGACATTGTGCCCTCTGTATATGGAATCGCATAGGTGAGTGCGGCGGCGAGCTTGCCGATGCCATGCTTTTCGACGAGGAGGCTGAGATCCGGGTCTCGGGGGGCCCGGCCGATCGCGTCGATGAGTGTCGGGGTGATAGTGTACTCATCCTCGTCAAGAATCGTCGTGAGCACGACAGACAGCGCGGTGTAGGTATGGGTTTTCTGTGTCTCATCGCGGGTGAGCACGCCCAGTTCAACGAGCGACGCGGCGTCGGAGTAGGCCGTCGTTCGCGGAATGCCGAGGTCCGCGACGATCTCATCGATAGTCACGTCGTCGCTCCGAAGAACGTGTGTATAGAGACGGGCGAGGCGCGGCTCGTCGAGAAGATCTGCGACCGCGATGAACCCGTCGACGGCGCGTTCGGGATCGCCTTTGGCTGTCGACATACAATACATGATTCGTGTATTGAGTAATAACCCTTGGGGTGAGAGCTTCGGAGCACACCAGAAGGACCTCAGGGCGGTGTCGAATCCTTAGTAGTCACCGAAGTGCCGCCGATTCCCGGCGTCTATGTCGATTCCATGGACGACTTCCCGGCAGGTCCGCTGATGAACAAAGCCCTGACGGTGAATACGGGTCAAACACACGTTCAGCGCTACCTCGACCCGCTGTTGGAGCGTATCGAGGCCGGCGATATCGACCCGTCATTCGCCGTCACCCACGAGGAGCCACTGCAGAAGGGACCCGAGATGTACGAGACCTTCCGCGACAAGGACGACGACTGCATCAAGGTTGTGCTGACACCTTGATGAAGGGAAAACGACGATTCGATACATGAAAACCCGGTCAGTCAAGCGGCGTAGCGAACCGCCGATTCGGCGCTCCTCAAAGAACGAATTCCGGCGTTGCAAAATCAGGCGTTCGTTTTATTGAGAACGTATGCGTCGGTAGGGATGAGGACAAACAATGACAGATTCACTCGAAGGCAAGAGCGTCGCGGTCTTTCTCGCACCGATGGGCACAGAAGAGGTCGAATTCACCGACCCAAAAGAAGCCGTCGAGGACGCCGGGGCGAGCGTCGATGTGGTCGGAGCCGAGACCGGCGACGTCGAAACCGTCAACGGCGACATCAATCCCGGTGGCTTATACGAGGTCGAGAGGACGTTTTCCGAGGTCTCCGTCGAGGACTACGACGGTCTCGTGGTTCCGGGCGGTTGTGTGGGCGCGGACCAGCTCCGGGCCGACGACGACGCGGTGGGGTTCGTCCACGACTTTTTCGAGACCGAGAAACCGTTGTGTGTCATCTGTCACGGTCCGTGGACGTTGGTCGAGGCCGACGTGGTGGATGGCCGGACGCTGACCTCCTTTCACAGCCTCGAAACCGACATCCGCAACGCGGGCGGCGAGTGGGTCGATGAGGAAGTCGTCGTGGACGAGGGGCTGGTGACCAGCCGCAACCCCAACGACCTCGATGCCTTCTGTGACAAAGTGGTCGAGGAAATCGAAGAAGGCCCACACGAGGACCGCGAGACCGAAGACGTTTGAATCGGTGAAAACGAGCGCCGACCGACGAATTCTTCGGC
This sequence comes from Halococcus sediminicola, assembly GCF_000755245.1. Taxonomy (NCBI): domain Archaea; kingdom Methanobacteriati; phylum Methanobacteriota; class Halobacteria; order Halobacteriales; family Halococcaceae; genus Halococcus; species Halococcus sediminicola. The sequence continues at coordinate 76,414 of NZ_BBMP01000024.1, forward strand.
ACGTTCGGCCGGGTCTGGAACGCTTGCCTAAGTTAACACTGCTGCTCAGTGTAGCAGTAATCGCAGGTTGCAGCTTGCTGGCTGATTCTAAAGGTTAAAGACAGTCCCGGTGAGTACACCGTCCGCATTTGGTGATGATCGGGTTTCTGTGCGCTGTCACGCATCGATGCGAGTACGAAGCTATCGACCCGCCGACGCAGACCGGAGGTTCAATACTATCCCGGTCCCACGGCGAGTATGGGAGCACCCGACCGCGAACCGGAGGTGAGCGACGAGGCGATCCTGACGGTGTTCGTTCGGCGCGACGAATCCGACCTACACGCCCGTGAGGTGGCCGAGGACCTGCCGATGGAGCGCGACGACCTGAACGACCGCCTCGACGACCTCTACGAGCGCAGCCTCCTCGACAGCGAGGGCGTTCCGGGCGGGACGGTGTGGTCCATCGCGCCCGGCGTCGAAGACGACCTCTCGCCCTCTGACGAAGCAACCGAAACGAGTGTCGAGGCGCAGGCCGCAAGCGACACCGACCTCGAAACGTCGTCGCGCCGGACGGATACTCAGTCTGGAGGTGTGGGGATGGGAGAGGACGAATCGGTCGGGGATGCGGAGGAACCGACCACGGACCTGATCGCAGCAATCGACTTGCCGGGGACGCCCGACAAACAGGAGGACCGGCGCGCGGCGCTCCGGGCGGCGTATCGCTACCTTCGGGAGGGTGCCACCGCCCAGAAGGAGGACATCACGACGGAGGTGTTTCCCGACAACCCCGCTGGCTACGAAACCCCGGACGACGGCTGGTGGCAACAAGTCGTCCGTCCGGGCTTGGTTGCGCTGCCGGACGTAGAACAACAGGACGACGAATGGCGATTCGTCGGCGACGAGGAAGACGAAGAGCGCATCTGATAACAAGTCGTGTTTCTCTGAAACGAAAATCCCAGCAGAATCGCTGACGGAGAGGATCGTGGACCGGGTACCTCGACCGTTTTTATCCGCTGCCACCGAACCCGCCACGTATGCGAGCCGTTCGGTATCACGAGCACGGCGGGCCGGATGTACTGCAAGTGGACGAAATCGACCGACCGACCCCCGAGGAAAATGAGGTTCTCGTGGAGGTTCGGGCCGCGAGCGTCAACGCGGTCGATGCGAGGTTTCGGTCGGGAAGCTACGGCGACGTGTCGCTCCCGGCGATTCCCGGCGGCGACGCGGCAGGGGTCGTCGCGGAGGTAGGCGATGGAGTCGAGGAATTCGCGGCTGGCGACCGGGTTTTCGCCGGCGGGATGGGACACGGTGAGGGTGGGACCTTCGCCGAATACGCCACGATTCCAGCAATGAAGGTGGCACATCTCCCCGAAAGCGTCTCGTTCGAGGTTGGTGGTGCAATCCCGAACGTGGGCGTGACCGCGTGGATGGCGTTCGTGGAACACGCGGGTCTCAAACCCACCGAATACTGTCTCGTCCACGGCGGGAACGGCGGCGTCGGGCACGCCGCTGTCCAGTTGAGTGCGGCGATGGGTGCTGACGTGCTCGCAACCGCTGGCTCTGCGGAACTGCGCGAACAGGTCCGCGACCTCGGCGCAGTCGCGGCGTTCGACTACGACAGCGAGACGCTCGCAGATGAAATCCACGAGGCGACCGATGGCGAGGGCGTTGACGTGATTCTCGACCATCGCCTCGATGACTACCTCGGTCTCGATTTGACTGTTGCTGCCCAGAATGGACGCATCATCACCATCACGGGCGGCATTCCGGCGGTTGAGGACGCGCCGCTGCAAGCAAAGGAACCCACCATCAAAGGGATGGCCATCGCCAACACGCCTGATCGCCAGCCCGTTCTCCGTCGCATCGCGCGCCTCGTGGAACGCGGCGACCTGAACCCTGAAATCGCCGAGACCTACGATTTCGAGGGGGCCGGCGAGGCCCACCGCGCCGTCACCGAGGGCGGCTACGTCGGCAAACTCGTCGTCCGTCCGTAATTCAGGGATTTCGTGGTTGGTGAACGATGTCTCCCGTTGTTCGACCGGACTGCTTTCCGTTTCCGAACTGAGAACACGATCTGAAGTTCGATGGTGTGTACGAACGAAGCACCCCCTTGCAAGTTCAGGCCCTCTCTTTAGGTGACACCTGTGTGTTCTTCGATAACGAGGGCCATACAATGGAGGACATACGCACGAAACGAAGACGGCAGGGAGTGGAGACTCCGAGGAACGAGAGAAACGGGGGAAGCCAATGAGAGCACTGGCGTGGCACGGCGAAGAGGACGTTCGCGTCGATGACGTTCCCGAACCCGAGATCGAGAACCCGACCGACGCGATAATCGATGTTACAGCGACCGCCATCTGTGGCTCGGACCTCCACCTGTATGATGGGTATATGCCGTCGATGCAAGAGGGCGACGTGCTGGGTCACGAGCCGATGGGTGAAGTAATCGAAGTCGGCAGCGATGTCGAAACCATAGAAGAAGGCGACCGCGTGGTCGTCCCCTTTACGATTAGCTGTGGCTCGTGTTGGTTCTGCGAGAACGACCTCTACTCACTCTGTGACGAGTCGAATCCAAACGCGGAGATGGCCCGCGAGAATATGGGCCACTCACCGGCCGGGTTGTTCGGGTACTCGCATATGCTGGGCGGTTTTGCAGGCGGACAGGCCGAGCAGTTGCGCGTGCCGTATGCGGATGTCGGTCCGGTCAAAATCGATTCGGACCTGCCCGACGAGCAGGTACTCTTCCTTTCGGATATTTTCCCGACGGGGTACATGGGTGCCGAAAACGCCGATATCGACGAGGGTGATACCGTTGCGGTCTGGGGCTGTGGACCAGTCGGACAGTTCGCCATCCAGAGTGCTCACATGCTCGGCGCTGACAGGGTAGTGGCCATCGACCGCGTGCCCGAACGGCTGGAGATGGCACGCGAACACGGCGAGGCCGAAACCATCGACTACGAGGACGAAGACGTCTACGACCGTCTGATGGACATGACCGGAAATCGGGGGCCGGACGGGTGCATCGACGCGGTCGGGTCGGAGGCCCACGGTCTCGACGGGGATTATAGTGGGATGGACCGACCATACGTGCTCCAGCAGGCGGTCAAGTCCTGTCGCAAGGGTGGTACGCTCTCGATGCCGGGCGTCTATATCGACATGATGGACGACTTCCCGATCGGCCCGCTAATGAACAAAGCTATAACGGTGAAAACGGGCCAAACCCACGTCCAACGCTACCTCGACCCGCTGTTGGAGCGCATCGAGGCCGGCGATATCGACCCGTCGTTCGTCATCACTCACGAGGAGCCACTGGAGAACGGTCCCGACCTCTACGAGACCTTCCGTGACAAGGAGGACGACTGCATCAAGGTGGTGTTGACACCATAAGGGCGTCCGGTACACACCCGGTGGTCGATGCCACGGGAGCGAACGCGCCCATCGACGCCGAATGTGGCGATGGACGAGACGGATACCGTCATATCGATAGACCACCACTGTCACACGATGGTCGCACTCTACCCCATCCTATCGCTCCTCATCGTGTTCGCGCTCTCGGCGCTGATCGTCCGGATCGGGTCGATCGCGTTCAGGATGACCGGGATGTCGTCGGACGTCGCCTCGTTTCAAGCCGCGTCGGCGTACTCGGGCGCGGGATTCACGACCGACGAGGCGGAAGTCATCACGGAATCACTCGGACGCCGGAAGATCGCTCAACGGCTCATCCGCCTCGGAAGCGTCGGCATCATCAGCGGTATCGCCTCGCTCACGCTCTCGTTTACCGGTAGCGGGAACAACAACATCGGGACGATTGCACTCATCGTCGGTGGCGCTGTCGTGGTCTACCTGTTCGCGCGCAGTCGATGGGTCGAACGAGTCACCACACCCCTCATCGAGCGGACGCTCGCCCGCACGACAGACCTGCGTCTGCGTGATTATACGCAGGTGCTCGGGCTACGGAACGGTTATCGCGTCGCCGAGATCGACGTCGATGCGGAGGACTGGCTCACCGCGGGGTCGATAGCCGAGTTGGACCTCCCCGCCGAAGGCGTGCTCCCGCTGGCCGTCGAGCGCGCCGACGGCACGTATATCGGCGTGCCGGGGCCCGATGTGGAAAAACAGCCTGACGACACACTCGTATTGTTCGGACAGGAAGACCGATTACAGGAACTCTCGGGCCGTCACGAGACCGACACTCAAGCGCGCGAGGACGCGGTCGAAGACCACCAAGACCGCCTCGAAGCGCGTGATCAATCTGCATGACCGAGGTTCCAGAATCGTCTTGTCCAACGCAAACGAGACTCGTCCCTACCGCTTCCGTCCGTCCGCCACAGGTTGGGGGGAACTGTATGACTAAGAGGAGTAATCCCCGAACGATGAACAGGTGCGGGCGTGACCTACTACCGGACTGTGAAGACGCCTCCTCAAGCGAGACCTACCGCGAACAGGGGGACTCGGGACTCGATTTTTCACGATCACGAAAACAGTCTATCTCAACTACTGATGCTCTTACTCAATCTGGAGTCGTTCCTAACTATCCTCCAACAGTAGTCATCATAACGATTCACGAAGCATTTTATCCCCTGAACGATATTGTTGTCACCCACGAGACAGGATGGTCATGTAATCGTCACTTAATCGTAGCCTTTCCGGAAACTGCGAAACTCGCTCCGATGGGATTCCTCGTCGCTGAGGATATCAATGGCGAGGTCTTCGGTGACCGGGTCGTCCGCCTCTCTGGCAGCTTCCATGAGCGACCGATACGTATCGATTGCGTCTTCTTCGTACTCGATCACCCCGTCGATGACCGAGAGCACGTCAGCCGTGTCTTCCGGTGGTTGGAGTGCCTCTTGTTCCGGCTCAAATTCGAATGAAGCCGGGGGCTGGGCATCGAGTTCCTTCAGTCGGTTCCCGATTCGCTCAGCGTGAATGAGTTCTTCCTGCTTCGCGTCGGCTCGGAGGCTCTCTTTGACCTCTTCTGCGCTGACCCCGTCGAGGATGGTCGCGTTCGTCAGGTAATTCATCACTGTCTCGATCTCGTCGTTGTAGGCGCTTCGGAGCAGCCCTATCACCTGTTCGTTTGTCATACGCTGTCGCTACTCAATGCAGAATCTTATAGATATGGGGTCCGTGCCCCATCTAAGTCGAGTGTTGATCTGCGGGTGAGCCAATCGTCTTTGAGAAGTGGAAAATCGCAGTAATTCGAGCAGCGAGTAGAATTCACTCACAGTGGTCCGTGATCAGTGAGACTCGTCAGGGACCGTTGGCTTCGGTGACCGCCTCGTCTGGGATTCGACCGTGCTTGCCATCAGTCCGGGTGTGACGGGCGCACGCCGGCTTTAAATAGTCGAAACGGGACAGGATACACCATTCACTCCTTGTGCGCTTCTCGTTCGAGTTCGGCCAGCGTTTTCATCCCGCGCTCCCGTGCGGCACGTATCTGCTCTCGGCGGCGGCGACGCACCTTGGCCATCTCGCGGGGTTCTCGTGGTAGTACGTCAGCGCGCGATACACGTCCGCGATGTCGAGGTCATAGCGGTCGGCGACGGTCTTCGCCGACAGGTCGCCCTTCTCGACCCAGCCTGCGACCTGTCGGACGCTGATGCGACGGCCCTCGATGCGCGGTTCGCCGCCCATCACGTCCTCGCCTTTCACGATGCGGGCGGTCTGCTGTGCCATCCCGTCGGTCGTTACGGTCCCGCCGGGATTAAAACTTCGCGCGGGGAAAGGATCGTCCGAATCGACCGGGGAACTCGACAGCGGGAGGTTCGAGTTCCGGTCCCTCGAATCAGGGAAGCTTCGCTTCCAGAACCTCGACTTCCTCTATCTGGGGCGGTTCCGCGAGGAGTTCGTCCGCGTTTTCCTCCAGCGCACCGGCGATCTCGCCCGAGAGGTGGGCTTCCCGGCCGGATTCGTCCGGGAAAGTATCGAAGATACCGAACGTCGATTCGCCCATCCGGAGCGCGAACCACGTGGTGGTGTCGGGTTCGTCCTCGGCCAGCGGGAGCGCCGAGCGAAGGAACTCCTCGACATCCGACTCTTTTCCGGACTGTGCCTCCATTCGAATGAGCAGCGCCACGTTCGCATCGGTCATGGTGTCGATTTACCTGTGGCGTTCTGAGTTGATAAAGCCACGGGGAGCGGGACCTCTGTGAGGGGTACTGAACCGAGGTGTGTAGACGGCGCAAGCTCAGCCTGCTGTGAGCAAATGGAAGCAGAATGGAGAGATACGTCGTTTCAGGTCCAACGAGCGAAGAAACCACGGTTTTGGCGACAGCCGTCGGCAGCTAGCGACGGCTGTCACTGGTGTCATCCAAAGGATATAGTCGGGGTGATGATATTTCAGAGGAATTAGTCACCACTCAGTTAGCCCTAACCCGCATGCACGTGATAACGGAACGCTATACGTCCGAGCGCCGGAAGCCGTCCTCGCCCGCCGCACATAAACTTCATACTGCCACGTATTGTCACCCATATTCGGGGAGAGACATTATGGTACCACCATTTCATCTCGGTCCGGAATCCCGGACTATTCACGTCCGACGAGCGGACCCGACTCCGAATACAGTCGAACCGCGGCAGTTGCTGTCTGGAGTGCGTTCATGAGCGACGAACCCGAGGACTCGCCACCAGTCGTCCGGGACCGGGCTGCGTCCGGCGTCCCGACAGCGGGCTGGGCACTCGGTGATCGCTTCTCGTGGGATGAAATCCATCAACGGCTGCTCGCGTTCGCCGACGAGGAGATCGACAACACGCTCTCGGAACTGTTATTCAGCGGCTTCACAGCCGGCTTCGCGATCGTCTTGACGTTCATCGGCTACACGGTCGGGACCGCGACGTTCCCGAACAATAGATTCCTCGCCGCGGTGCTGTATCCGATCGGGTTCATGTATATTATTCTCGGACGGTACGAACTGTACACCGAGACCACTCTCCCACCGGTCAAGCTAGTGCTAACCCGGTTGGCCAGTCTCCCCTTGCTGTTACGCATGTGGAGCGTCGTCCTGCTGGCGAATGTCATCGGTGCCGCGTTCGGCGCGTTCATCCTCGCAAACACGCACGTACTTACGCCGGCAGAGATGGAGGTCGGAGCCGAATTCCTCCAGCACGGCCTCGAACTGGGCTGGTGGGACCTGTTCTTCAAGGCCCTGTTCGCGGGGTGGCTTGTTGCTGGCGTGGTGTGGCTCCATACGGCTACGCGAGACACAATCTCGCGTGTCGTAATCACTTATCTCGTCTTCTTCACGATTCCCGTTCTTAACCTGTACCACGTCGTGAGTTCGGGCGCTGAAGCACTCTTCGTCGTGTTCCTCAAGACGCCGAGTCCGGGGGTACTCACCCTGATTTATGAGTTCTGGCTTCCGATCTTGCTTGGCAACACGACTGGTGGCGTCGTATTGGTCGCGCTCGCGAGCTACGCGCAAGCCGAGAAACGCCGGTATCCGGAGATTCGGGTTCTGTCGACCCGGGAGATGCTATTTAGTTTGAAAGGCGGTCGCCCGTTCGAAACGCCGAGGCCGGGCATCCAGTTACCGGAAAACGGTGGTGGACCCGAGGAGGAATCCGACACAACCAGGTGACGTTGTAGTGTGTACAACCTGCAAATCCCCATTAAGTGGGGTGGCGCTGAATATGCGCGCTGTATTCACCTATGGAAACGCTGCTGGCTGACCAATCCACCGCTGACGACAAAATAATTACGCCCCCCGGTGCAGTCCCGCGGTCCCGGCCGACCGGCGGGGCGGCACGACTCTGTGGGGCGATCGCTGTCGGGCGATAGCAGTCGCTTCACGACGGCCTCGACCGGCCACTGTGGGCCGCCCGCTCGGCGGCCCGCAGCTCCCTCGTCGCCGCGGTTACACCGCGATCGTCGCTGTCGAGTTGCTCGCTCCGGTGACTCGGGACGCCAGTGCGTGAAGCAGAGATGCACCTATACGGGCTTTCCCGGATGCCGCGCGGAGTGGTCTGCGGAAGTTTTGAACACTTGAGTGAAGAGGAGGATCACCACCGCTTCATTCCAGCGCAGTCTAACGATTCTTATGAGGTTCGTCGGTGTCCTAGGAGGGGTTCAAATGTTTCGCTGATCACTCCGCCCGTGCGGGTGCAGCGCTATCTGTGTCCGATCTGCAGTGGAACTTTCTCACCGAGCCTCTTGTACGTCGAAGACGGCCACAAGTATCCGTCCGAGGTCAAGCGATTAGGACGCGTCGTGAATGCGTTCACCGACGCGTCTCTCGAAAACCTCCAGGACATCTGTACCGTTCACTTTGGTGTCCGTCCGTCCGATCAGCAGCTGTGTAACTGGATCACGGAAAATACGAGGGAGATCGTCGAGAACGATCTCCCGCAGTATTCGGGTGTGTACACCTACGATGAGCAGTATCTCCGCATTGACGGTGAGCGTGCCTATCGATTCGTTCTCTACGACGATCTGATGGATGCGCCGGTCGGCGAATGCGTCGCCGACCGGCTTACCAAGGACGCCGTTCGTGACTTTCTCACGGAACTCCTTGACGACAAGCCCGCCTACGTAATCACCACCGACGGCCGTGACGAGTACGCCGAGATCGTCGAAGACGACATCGGCGCGTTCCACCATCGGTGTCACTTTCATTTCCTGCGAAATGGTGAGAAGAAGCTCCGGAACGCCGTGTTCCGGAGCATCCGCCATTCGGACGCGGAGAAACTTCACGCTGCAATCGTCTGGAGCGAATTCAAGAGTGTATTCGCTGCTCCCTCGTATACAGCGGCTCTGCGGCGGTTCGAGGCAGTGCTCGACAAGGTCGAGCATCTGCCGTCAGCGATACGGACATACGTCGAGGAGGTGATGGAGAACTTCGACAAGTTCCTGGTGCATCTCCGGGATGAGTGGGTCCCGAGCACAACCAACAACTGTGAACGCTACTTCGGGCACACGAAACCGACGCTTCATCCGCGTCGGTTTCGTTCGATCGAGGGCGCTCGCTCCTTCCTGAAGACGCAGATGACCGTGCGGACGGTCAAACACGGGTTGGTTTCCAGAGAGACATCGCTCGCGCTGGCGCGCGAGCTCTTTCCCGCCCTTGATTTGGACGAGGTAACGGACCTGTTCACGGAGACGAAGCAGCGCTATCTCTGGAGCCGCGATCTCGAAGCTGGCTGAACACGATTCGGCCGCGCTGGCCGCTCCATTCGGAGCGGCAGCGCTCGCATACATTGAATATCACAGGCTAATCTGATTGGATATAAGTACATCTAAGTAATTTATGCTAACTAAGTAGGTAATTACGTCTCAGCCACGCCGACAATATCTCAGATAATTGTTTGAAAGAATCCGGTTTCGGCGTCAATCAACACCAGGCTTGGGAGGGTCGGGTCCGTGAGTTCCTTTCGATTGAGGTCTGGAGCGCGAGACGCTTCAGCGAAACGGCCGAAATCGGCGAGTATAACGTATCTATAAGCCGATTTCGTCGTGCTTCAGACGAGGGTTTAAATAGCTTCGGTTCCTACATACTGATGTAGCAGCTCGTTGTATCGCCGTCGCAACCGACCCATTGAGTATCCGCTCACTCATACGTTATCTTGGAAGGCAACACAACCCGCATCCGTACGCACGAATCGAACGAACAAACCACTGAAGACACACGCGAAGAAACCACTGGCGAAACCGAACGCGTCTGCCCCGAGTGCGGTGGCCGACTCGTGAACGACGCCGAGCACGGCGAAACCACCTGCGCCGAGTGTGGTCTCGTTGTCAAGGAGGACGAGATCGATCACGGCCCCGAGTGGCGCGCGTTCGACTCGGCCGAACGCGATCGAAAGAAACGCACCGGCGCACCCACCACGAAGCTGATGCACGACAAGGGGCTGTCGAGCCAGATCGGCTGGCAGAACAAGGACGCCTACGGCAACGCCCTGAGTTCGCGCAAGCGCCAGCAGATGAGTCGCCTCCGCACGTGGGACGAGCGCTTTCGCACTCGCAACTCGAAGGAACGCAATCTCAAACAGGCGCTCGCCGAAATCGAGCGCATGGGGAGCGCGCTCGGCGTCCCGGAGGACGTCCGCAAGACCGCGAGCGTCATCTACCGACGGGCGCTCTCGGAGGATCTCCTGCCAGGGCGCTCCATCGAGGGCGTCACGACCGCCGCGCTGTACGCCGCGATTCGCCAGATGGGACTTCCCCGAAGCGTCGAGGAGGTCGGAGCGGTGTCGCGCGTGGACGAGATGGAGTTCAAGCGCGCCTACCGCTACATCAATCAGGAACTCAGCCTCGAAGTCGGGCCGCCGGCTCCCGACCAGTACCTGCCGCGGTTCGCGTCCGACCTCAATGTGAACGACGAGACCGAAGGCCGTGCTCGTGAACTCATTCAAACGGTGATGGAGGAAGGAGCACACTCCGGCAAGAGTCCCGTCGGCCTCGCCGGCGCTGCGCTGTACGCTGCTGGTATCCTGACGAACAACCGACTGACGCAGGACGAAGTCAGCGAGGTGGTCGGCGTCAGCACCGTCACGATCCGGAATCGATATCAAGAGCTACTCGAAGTCGAAGGGAAGCGTCAGCAGGCTGAACAGCGAGAATACACCGAGACGGAGGCAGCAGTCTAATGACGGATCGACGTGGCCTGCCGGGAGTGTCACAGTCTCCACGAGGCGAGCGTGCAAACCTGTCCCGTCTGTGGCTCGTCGAGCCTCAGTGATGACTGGGCGGGCTGTGTCATCGTTGCCCACCCGAACCAAAGCGATGTCGCAGGGACGATGAACGTCACCCAGCTAGGGACGTACGCGCTGAAGGTTCGATAACAGCGCGAAAATCGACTTCTTATGACGCCATGCTTGCCGGATTTGCCATCCCTTCTTTCACACCCCATTTGATGAGGAGGACGTTGACTGGGTACGCTGCGATCACCTCCATCGAAAGCAAAAATACGAGCGCACTCCAGAAGAGATGAAGTCAGGCAGTTTTATCATATGCAATGGATATTGAAATCAATTGATGGTCTAAATTCCATATAGGACTATGCATGATAAATCGACCTAGCCGAGTTCAGCCTGAACTCGGGCAGGTGGTTTTCTCATGCACTATGAACATTGGAATCAACCGATGGCCTAAATTTCGCAGAATTCTGTGGATGACAAATCGACCTAGTCGGGATCGGACACGGAATAAATGGTAAGCTCTAGAAACTGTCGATGACGGGGATACCCATCGTCTCGAAGTCGCTCATCGACGCCAACTGGTCCGAAACGTCGTCAAGATCCACTGTTCCGGACACTACGGCGCTCGGGTCGAGTTTGCCGTCGTCGACCATCCGAAAGATTTCTTCGTAGTTCGTCGGGGCCATTCCAAAGGAGCCGATGAACTCGATCTCATTCATCACCATCATGTCCGTCGGCAGTTCGACCATGCCCTGTTCGTCCTGCGTCGAGAGACCGACCTGAACATGCTGGCCGCGGGTGCCGAGGCTCATCACGGAGTTCTGGCAGGTGGTCGCGACCCCGAGCGCGTCGACCGAGACCGCCGCGCCACCGTTCGTGATGTCTTTCACCTCGCCGGGGGTATCCTCAACCTCGCTCGCGTTGACCGTCTCGCTCGCGCCGATTTCTTCGGCCTTGTCGAGTTTTTCGTCCTTCAGATCGACCGCGACGACGTTCCCTCCGAGCGCACTCGCGATGTGGACAGCCGAAAGACCGACGCCGCCACAGCCGTGGACCGCGACCCAGTCACCGCCCGAGATGTCGGCTTGGTGGGCGAGCGCGTGAAACGAGGTCATGAACCGACACCCGAGACCGGCCATATCGACCGAGGAAACGCCATCGGGAAGCGGGATGGCGTTTTGGTCCGCCGTCGGAACGTGGAGTTCTTCAGCGAACGCACCGGGCGCTGACTCCACGAATCCGAGGGGACGCACGTTCTCACACGTATTGCCGTGGCCGGTGCGACACTGAGGACACGTCCCATCGCCGAGGTTGAACGGAACAGTGACTTGGTCGCCCTCGGCCACGTTCTCGACCTCGTCGCCGACCGCAATTACTCTGCCCGCGGGTTCGTGACCGAGGATTTGGCCCGCATCAGGTTGGATGCCGAGCCAGTCCCACTCGCCCTGCCAGCCGTGCCAATCGCTCCGACAGATACCACACGCCTCCATTTCGACCACCGCACCCGTCGGGTCGGGATCGGGTGCGTCCACGTCCTGAATGTCGAGCGGTTCGCCGTACTCTTCGAGGACAGCTGCATGCATACCAGTTACGACAACGGCGGCCAATTGTAAGTAGGTTCTGTCTGCTCGGACTTTGTTAGAAAAGCCAAGTCTAGAACAGAGGTTAGCTAGATGATTCGTCATATACAGCCTCCAGCGAAATTTAGACTGGTGGTGTAGATTTCACGTTTGGCTGTGCATGAGCAAACCACCTGCCCGACTTCAGGTACTATCTGATGTCGGCTAGGTCGGTGCTGAATGCACGGAACAGACATTCGTTGCAGGCTATTTCTTGCCGTAGCAAAGAACCCACCGACGGAATCGGGCCGGAATTTCAGAATCAGTTTCTCAAGGTGTGAAACAAACGACCGTTCAATAGAGTCGACGCTCACGACCGGGCAGTCACAGGGATGTTCGGGGCTCAGTCAGGCGGATCGAGTCCGTGATACTGCTTCGCCACGGTCAGAAACTGGTTTGCGTCTACCCGCGGCGCGTAGGACCTGTTCTCGCCGTCGATAGCAATCTTCACCAGGAGGTCCACCAGCCGCCACACGTTGTAGAGCACGCACGCGAACGCGAAGTTGAAGAACCGATAGTCGCGTTCAGTCGAGGTGGTTCGCACCATGAAGTGTTTCTGCTTCTTGAAGCCGTTCTCAATACCCCAACGGTGCCGATACCATCGAATCAGCCGTTCGATCATGTGGACGAACGCCTTGCCGTCCATCTGCTGATCGTCGGCGTCACCCGCGGTTACGTAAGGATGATTCGTTTCGAATACCACGGTTTCGCCGGTGTCCACCTCTCCCTCCTGTGCTCTCTGCTTACGCTCTTCGACTGCCTCTTCGCGCTGGATGTCCGCGAGCAACCGCGAAAACGACAACCCCTCGCTCGGTTCGCTATCCACGTCCTCGAACTCCCACTCGCCGCACAGCTCCGTCCACACTGCTGAGAGATCGTCTTCTTCATCCTCGTCGTCGTCCGAGTTCGAGTGCTTCGGGAGGTAGACCTGCTTGCGGGTGGGCGTCCCATCGTCGGCTTTCTCCTCCGTGACGTGGAACCGTTCGCCGTTACGGTACATCCACTCGATGGTGTCTGCTTCGTCGCTAGTGGCGAAGATGCGCGTGGGATTCAGATAGTGGACATCGTACTCCTCGCAGGTATTCTTCACTGGATCGCTATCGAACTCGCGGTCCATCATCACGAGGTCGATATCCACCATCTCGGTCGCCTGCGATAGGAGCTTCTCGACGATCTCGTCTTTCGACTGTCCGCGCACGCGCGGGATGGCGTCGAGAACGAGCGGGACGTCCATCCCGACGATCTTGAGCACCGCCCACTGGTAGTAGTCGTTGCCGTCCTTGTACCCGAGGATATCGTCTTCGTGGCCCTCTTCGTCGCCAGTGAACGGGAAGCCCTTGGTCACGTCGATGGCCGCAAAGACCGGCCCGTCGAGTTCACCGTTCTGGCGGGCGCGAGCGATCAACATCCGCGTGGTGCTGCGCAGCATCTCCCGAATCTCCGCGATCGAGAGCTTCCCGATCTGGTAGCGGTGGGTCGATCCCGTGGGAATCCGCTCTCGTGTCGTATCAAGCGAGAACGAGGCGGGGCCGCTGCGCGCGTACATGTCCTCGCGCATCCCCATGTAGGCGTGCTGTTCCCAGAAGGCGCTCTCATGAATCTGCCAGTTCTGGCCGCGGTCAAGCGCGAAGGCGTCGGTCACGAACGGCTTGGCCTGCTGCCAGACCTCGTCGGTCTTCACGGCGACGATCTGGTGTTCGGGACGGCTGTCGTCCTCCGAGCCAGCCGGTTCGTGCGTCTCGATCCGATCGGGAAGCGACACCTCGCAGGCGCGTGCGGCCCTCACAATCGTATCGGCACACTCCTGTACGGCGTCACGCAGGTGTTCGCTGAAGCGTTCGTTCCACGCACGCCAGAACGTCGATTGATTCGGGAGCGACTCAAAGCCGAGCTTTTGACGGAGCGAGGGATGGGCTCGGAGGTAGTCGTGGAGGGCAGTTTCGTCCCAGCCGTTGAGTTTCTTAAGCAGACCGGCTCGAACGTGGACCGGCATCGGATACCGTCCCGAATACGGCGCTAGCGAGTCGTGCGCAGCAAAGGTGAGATGATCGATCGGGAGGTGGCAGACCAGCGTCTCGATGTCGGCGTAGGTCTCCCATCGCTCGCACTGTGATTGCGCGATGGTCGTGACATCCGCGATGAATCTGTCGAGGTCATCACCACTCCCGTCGGATTCGCCCTCGAAAAACTGGGACTGGCCGTTGTAGCCGGTGGCGTCGGCGATGAGAGCCGCTGCAACCATCTCCGTAGTGTCGTTCAGCGGGGTTGTGGTGGATGATTTCGCGTCGATACATGCATCTGTGTCGGGTGAGTCCGACTCTGGCGTTGGCGTCGTCTCCATGTCGTATATCTAATCGCTCCTCCAAGTTGTCCGACGGATGACTACTGAGCGGAGGGGTCGCTGCTCACACGCGGCTCCCGTAGTGCGGTGAGTGTTGTTCCATCGGTTTCTATCGGGGAGGACGACCGTTTGTCACCGGATCATGGTTACGTCGATTTCGCTGGGGGGCACCGATGGCTCCGAACGCTTGCATTCCGACAAGCAGCTACTGCTCTGGGCTTCTCGTCGGTATGGGTGGGTGGCCGTTCTGGGCGTCGAGCGCCGGGAGATCCTTCTCGCCAGCGCTGACCTTTGCGCGTTCGAGCCGCCACTGGTCGTTGTCGAACGGGACGTCGTAGTTCGCCTCGGCCCGTGCGAGGATGCTCTGGACCGCTGAATCGGGGATTTCGAAGAAGGCGGCGGTGGCGTGTTTCTCGCGGCCCTTGCGAACCTCGCGGATGAACGTTTGGGTGCGGACGTACTCGGCGGGAATCTGCTGGAGGAAGCCGTCCTCGACGGTGTAGC
This sequence comes from Halococcus sediminicola, assembly GCF_000755245.1. Taxonomy (NCBI): domain Archaea; kingdom Methanobacteriati; phylum Methanobacteriota; class Halobacteria; order Halobacteriales; family Halococcaceae; genus Halococcus; species Halococcus sediminicola. Next base: position 91,489 of record NZ_BBMP01000024.1, read on the forward strand.
CGAAAGGTGGGCGGCCAACGCGCTTCCCGTCGGCGATGGCGGCGTCGATACCCTCCTGGACGCGCGAGCGGATCATCTTTCGCTCGGCGTCGGCGAACACCATCATCATGTTGAGCATCATCTCGGCCATCCAGTCGTCCTCGCCGACCGTCCCAATCGGCTGGTTCACGAGGTCGATGTCGACGCTCTTCTCGCGGAGGTCCTCGACAAAGCCAGCGAGGTCGGCGAACGACCGACCGAGCCGATCGAGTTCGTGAGCAACCACCACGTCGTACTCGGCGACGTGCTCGCGGAGGCGCTGATACTCCTGCCGGGAGGTCGAGGCCCCGCTCTCGCCGAGGTCGCAGAACCACTCGATCTGGTTCGAGGTCTCCTCCTCGCTGTACTTCTGGCGGATCGCACGCATCTGGCGATCCTCGTTCTGGTCGTCGGTCGAGACGCGGACGTAGGCGGCGATCTGCATGGTGTGTTCGGACACCCTATTCGTACCGCGATTTAGTATATAAAGAGTAGGGGTTTTCGTATCGATATGGAAAGCTACTGTTTTTCGTCGTCGCACAGAATGTTATTCGGTTCTCTAATTCTGAGCCGAAGACTCCGACTCAGTATCTCATACATCGCCTGTCATACCGACCAAATCCATGGGAAGATAGCTACGGCCTCGTTTCCAACGAATCAGAAATATTATAACCATTCGACGGTCTCGACAGTAACTGAAAGCACACCATCCCAGTGACTCACTCGTCTTCAGTCTCATCAACCAAGAGCGTATTCTCGATGAGATTCCCTGTTGCGCGGCGCAACCGCTCGGAAAGTGCTTGATGCGAGATGTCGAGCGTTGTGGCGAGAGCGCCCATATCGATATCCCGCGGGACCTCGTAATACCCGTGCTCGTAACCTTCGGTCAGCGCTTCCTGTTGGCTTTCAGTGAGACCAAAGCGCGCCCGCTCAACGTTATCGACTTCGTAGAGCCGGCGAAGGTCGAGAGACAATTCGTGCTCACGAGCGAACTCGTTTACCTCCGAGATGACGTCTCGGTCGGGAAACAGCACCCGCAGAGTCCACTGACCGTCCGCGGCAACGGCTTGGTGGACGGTCGCCTGACATTCAGAGACCATATGACCGATAACGCGGGCCTCGTCGGCCCATGAAAGCCGATACAAGCGCTCGCCGTCGGTGTCGGAGAGCAGTTCGATGTCGTTGACACTTGGATCGGTATCGAGTAGTTGCGTGAGGTCGTCGAGTTCTCCACCGGAGACCCAGATAAACGGGATGATGTGGGTCGTGTCGTGGGCAACCACGCGCTCGACTTCACAGACGAGTTCGGGCCGGCGTTCGAGTGTTTCCCGGAGCGCGAACTCCTCGGCCGGAATAACGAACTCTGCGATCGAAGCCATGAACGGCGAAATACCCTTGCGAATGAAAGAACGTCGGTCCGTCATCTGACGAACATACTCACAACGCAAATGACGGAAAAAGCCCTGCTGTGATTCGAATCGGAACAGATCGACGACGAATCCACCGGCTGTTTTTCCGAGTGATTTCACCTCACCCATCCGATCGCACAGTACAGCCGTGGTCGACCCGGATTGGGATTCCGAGTATCATCGTGAACTGCGATATTTTCACTACATCTCTCACAACACCGTTATTCGTCGGGTAGAAAAAACCGATAACAGATGAAGACTGTTGTCACGGCGCGAGTTCCAATCGCCGAATTCGCGCTATCTACGACGTTCGGAGCACTCCCCGACGTAAAAGTCACGGTCGATCCGATCGTCGAATCCGACGGCGAGACGGCGATTCCCGTGGTTTGCGTGCGTGGGGGCGACCGTACTGCGCTCGCCGACGCCTTCGCGGCTGATCCGAGCGTCGCGTGTACATCGGCGCTCCGTCATCAAGAGAAGGGGGATACACACTCCTACCGAGTGGACTGGAGCGACGACGTTTATCGGGCACTGGATACGCTTACCGCAGCGGACGGCAGGCTCCTCGATATCTGCGGCCAGCACGGACACTGGCGATTCCGGCTGCTCTATCCACACCGGGAGTACCTCCTAACAGCACACGAACACTGGACCAAACAGGGAGTACCCGTCGATATCGAACGCATACACGAGGCCGACGGCCGGCTATCGACCGATGCTGATTTCTCCGGACGATAAGAGGAAATCCGAAGCGAGAGGAAACGAGAAAAGATAGTTGCTGCCCGACTGGCCGCAATCTTCAGTCTGTCGACTGTCTCGTGAGATCCGTGGCGAACCCGTCAGTCGGTGGCTCGTCAGTGTCGAAGAGACAGTCGATGTCGTGACCCGTAGTGACCGCGTGCTCGATCGCGAGCTGTGTTCGTTCGGAGACCATGTGATCTGCACTACTAACGGACCACCCACACTCGGTGCAATAGTTTTCCTTGACACGACTCATGGTACTGAATAGCACCTACACTCCAAAAAGCTTTTTGTGAGGATCTGGGGTAATCTCTGTAAACGGGCCATGTCGCACTATTCTCGTGTATAGAGAGACGCCCCCAAATATTCGTATCGATCGAGGCACTCGAATCCTCGACCCGTTCGGTGTCGACACACGGGATCGAAATTCCGAGGCGCTCACTCCGACTCGTCCGAGAGCGGGAACCGATCGGGGTCGTCGAGCCACCACGCGAAGATCGCCTTGAGAACGACCACGAGGCTGTTCTGACTGCCAGTTCCCCAGATCGCGGTCTCCGTAGGTGACGTCCCGTCGTCGAGCGTGCTCATCAGAATCGTCTCGCCGTCGGCCATCACCAGCCGCCCCGTCGGGGTAGCATGCCATTCCCAGGGCGGGTCGACGAACTCGACTTCGGGAACCGCAGCGGCCACCCGTTCGTGTGTCGCGGCGGTTCTGTCGGCCACCATCAAGGACACGTCCCGGTCTGCGGCCGCCGCCAGTTCGTCGAGGACGTCGTCGGTGAGCAACTCCGAAACGGTCATGAAGATGAGGTCGTCTTGAGCGTCGCCGATCAGTTCGACAACCCGAGTATCGACCGCATCGCGCCCGGTGAGCGACCAGACGCCCGGCTGTTCGCGCGAGCGGTCGGCGGGTTCGAGTGCGGCGAGGCGTTCGGAGAGACCGCTGAACGTCAAATCATATTCGCGTCGGAAGATCCGCAGCGCCGTCTCGCGCGAAACGGGTTGAAATCGCTTGGGCGAGGCGTGCTGGACGTCGACCAGTCCCCAATTTTCCAACGACTCGACCGCATCGTAGATCCGGGTGCGCGGCACGTCGGTGGTGTTGCTGATCTCGCGGGCGGTCCCAGACCCGAGTCGGAGGAGGGCGATGTAACTTCGGGCTTCGTACTGACTCAATCCGAGGTGCTCGAACAGCTCGGCGGCGTCGGCGGCGGTTCGTTCCGGTGAAGAATCAGTCATTAGTCATGAACACGTGGCAAGCAGGATCACGTACTCTCGAACCCTACTTCGCCCCCGTACTTGTGTGTTTTGTGAATTTCTGAGTTAATCACCTGATGACTGGCGACGAACGTCTTTGTGAGGAAGTTAGTGAACTGGTGTCTGTCGAGCGGGCGATAGCAACCCCGGAAAGGATGAATGGAATTTTGATATTATGATGTTGTTTCAGTTGTCGTTACAGACCACGGGAGCTATGTGGGCTGGCCACAAAACAGCTGTATAGTCACCCAACGCCGGTGAATATCGCGGATCATCGGGAAGTGATACCCAATGGACCACGAGACCGCTCAAACGAACGCCGTGGATGTGTTAGGCGACCTCGGATTGAAGAAATACGAGGCGGAGTGTTTCGCCGCGCTCACGCGGGTTACGGCCGCGACCGCAAAGGAGGTAAGCGAGATCGCCGACGTCCCCCGAACGCGAGTGTACGATGCGGTCGAGGAGTTACAGGAAGTGGGATTAGTGGACGTCCAGCACTCGAACCCGAAGAAGTTCCGCGCGGTAGCGATAAACGAGGCGACGGCGCTGTTGCGCCAGCGCTTCGACGAGCGATTTACGACCCTCCAGAGCAATCTCCAAGCCCTCGAATCGCTCGATGAGGACACGGTTCAAAACGACTCGAACGTCTGGACGACCACCGGGACCGAGACGATCACGCGGCGCGCGATCGGGTTCATCGACCAAGCGGACGAGGAGGTCATCCTGATCGTCAAAAGCGAGCAGGTCGTCTCCAAACGATTGCTCAACAGGCTGCGTGCGGCCCACGAACGCGGGGCGGCGATCTATCTCGGGACGCTCTCAGAGTCGGTTCACGAGCGCCTCAAGGAGACCGTGCCTGATGCAGCGGTGTTCGAATCCGAACTCGACTGGCTCCAGCCACAGGCGGGCGAGGAGGACGAGGCGATCGGACGATTGCTGTTGGTCGATCGCGACATGCTTCTTTTGAGTTCGCTCGAACAGCACCCCCACCGCGAGTCGGCGCTCTGGAGCGAGGGCGTCGGCAACGGATTGTTAGTGATCGCCCGGCGGCTCCTCTCGGCGGGACTCGACGGTTCGGGCGAACTCCGATAGGCCGACGCCGGGATCGACTGAAACCACCATGACAGCAATTATTACGAACGGACTCGGTTCGTCGGGGTTCCGGCGCGACCGTCGTGCCGACAGGAGGTCACCGTGAGTGTCATCGTCGAAATCATGGTTCCGGCGAGCGATTTCGGTCTCGGTCGCTCCCTCCAAGCCGCCGGTGAGGACGCCCACTTCGAACTCGAACGGATGGTGCCGACCACCGACCGGATAATTCCCTTCTTTTGGACTCACGACGCCGACGCCACCGCGCTCGAAGCGACGCTCGCCGAAGACGAGACCATTTACGATATCAAACTGCTCGACGAGTTCGACGGACAGGCCCTCTTTCGGATCGATTGGCCCGCCGACAGCAATGGATTCGTCCAAACGATCACCGAGTACGGAGCCACGGTCCTCGAAGCGGTCGGAACCACCGAGCGCTGGGAGTTCCAGCTTCGCTTCCCCGACGAGGTCGACATCGGCGCGTTCAGCGCCGACTGCGAGCGTGCGGGCGTCACGCTCGACCTCAAACGACTCTACCATCCCGACGAGCCGGAACTCGACACGTCGGGACTGACGCCGACCCAGCGCGAGACCCTCACTACCGCGCTCGAAGCGGGCTATTTCGCCATCCCGCGCCGGATTACTGCCGAGGAACTCGCCGACGAGTTGGGCGTCTCGGATCAGGCCGTGAGCGAACGCCTCCGCCGGGGCCAGACCACCGTGTTCACGTCACTCCTCGTTAGTGACGAGGTCGACACCGCCGACCACCCCGAGCCGGAATAGCGCGGTCGCCTTGGAGGTCCAACCTCGATGATTACGCGTCGGCCATGTCTCGATAGAACCGGGAGTGACTATCATTCATGCCAACTTGCAATAACTGCGGCGGATTCATCACCGACCAGTACGTTCGCGTGTTCGCCCCAACCGGGATGGAAACCGTTCGGGTATGTCCGAACTGCAAGGATAAACTGCGTGAGAGGGGCGAGGTCCGCGATGCGCACTCACCGCGCCACACCAACCAATGAGCAACAGTACACAGGCCGTTGGTCAGGCAACCCCACAGTCGCCAATATCCACTGACGCGAGCAGCACACGGCTCACACTCTCGGCCGCGGAGTTCGCGCTCGCCGAGATATTCGAGCGCGTGTCGGATGCACGAGTCATGCTCGAACCCGCGGTCGCAAATCCCGACGATCATGCACTCGTGGTTGTTCGAACAGAGGGACACGGCCGAGACACGCTCGAACGCGCACTTGAGGCCGATTCCACGGTCGCGGGAGTCGAGGCATTTGGTGCATACGAAGAGGGGTGGCGTTACCGGGTGACGTGGACGGGCCGTGCCCGACAGGTGATACAGCGACTTCTTACCGAAGATGTCATGCTCTTGAACGCGGAGGGGAACTCGGATCGCTGGAAGCTACGATTGCTCTCGCCCGACAGGAGCGCACTTTCTCACGCATACGATGCATTGGAGGAGATCGGCTGTACTCCCGAATGTCGAAGCATCACCAGCGTCGATAGTGGGAGCGAGCCGTCGGCCTACACCCCGATGACAGCCCAGCAGTACGAAACGCTCATCACGGCGTTCGAGATGGGTTATTACGACATCCCGCGAAGCGCTACGAGCGATGAAGTTGCCAACCACCTCGGCATCACTCATCAGGCGCTTTCGGAGCGATTCCGCCGTGCATACGAAAACCTCGTCAGAACAGAATTCATCCTCAAATGAGTCAGAGAGAATCCGAGATCACTGAGAACTCGAAGGTGATTGAAGAGTGCAACAATTGCGGGAAATCAATGTTGTCGGCGTACATCGAAGATGGCCTCTGCTATCGGTGCCGGACAACGGATGCTGACGAGGACCAGTAGTTCACGCTGACCCGGGTGTTTCTCCAGCCAATCCGGTGTTTTCGATAGTAACCAGAGAGCGGCTACCGAAATTTGTCATACACGGCCATCTGTGAGATGTAGGCTCTCGGTATTGATTTCGAACCTAGCCGTGCATGAGCAAACTACCTGCCTGACTTCAGGTACTATGAATGACGATAGTAGCAATTCGCTGGTTAACGGTCTTCTCATGTACAAATTTCGGGGAACCAGAATAGCAGCTGACTGAGTTATATAGCGGGATATGATGTAATATTTGCGCCGTCCTGCGTAATCGGCTTGTTCTTATCGCGATCTGAACGGGGATGACTGGTAGTCAAAGCGATTATCTCTGGTCTAGCTGCCTACTGGGCATGGGGAATCCACATGCTCAACATCAGGCTTCAAGAAAAATTCAGTCTAGGAGGATTGGTATAGAACCAAACTTGGAGATACTGGAGGATGAGTGATTCTACAAGCGAAATCGACGGACGGTGACCTTTCTCGCCAATGAAAACCGCGATTAGAGCGAATGCGATCTGCTATTCAATGCATGTCTGGTGCTTAGCCGGTGAAAATAGCTAAGAGTAGGGTCAGCAGGCGCGTCCCGCAGCTATCGAGAACGCGATGAACGCAACAACGGAGTGGTCCCCATCAATCGCCCGGCACGATGCAGAACGCATGGATCTCGATAGACACGCCGGCTGAGATTGACGGTCGCTCTCCGAGATGAACGTCTACAGTCTCACGAAACAAGAGATTGTCAGCTGCCACACGTTGCACATCACAACGCCAATCACGAAGTACAGGGCTAAGATAATTACCAAAGTTCGAAGTGAGCAGATATCTATAGGCAGATTTTGGTGTTGCTATGTCGAGCAATGCAAACGACCTAGAAGGACAGGTTGCACTGATCACTGGTGGTGGCGGAGACATCGGGACCGGAATCGCTACCGAATTGGCTCAACACGGAGCAGATATTGCAGTGGCTGACGTCGATTCACTCGAAAGTGAACATAACCAAGCTGGCTCGTCTGACATTGGTGGCTACGAGAGCTCTCAGTCGGTCATCGACAAAATCGAAGAAATCGGCCAAAACGTGATTTCTGTTGAATGTGATGTCACAGATAGTGAACAAACTCAACAGATGGCTGAAACGGTGGTCAACGAGTTTGGGAGCATAGATATACTAGCGGCCAACGCCGGCATAATCACCGCGTCGTCAGTTGAGGACATGGATGAGGATGAGTGGGACGCAGTAATGGATGTGAATGTCAAAGGGCAGCTTCTATGTGCCCAGGCAGTTATCCCACAAATGAAAAGTCAAGAGGACGGCGCGATTATCAACACTGCTTCCGTGGCAGGTAAGGTACCATTCCGTGATCTCGCGCACTACTGTGCGTCAAAATACGCCTCCATTGGCCTTACTCAAACACTTGCCCTTGAGTTAGCACCGGATGACATTACGGTCAATGCGATTTGCCCCGGGATTGTTGAAACTCCGATGTGGACGGATGTCCTAACACCGAGTAGAGATGAACCCTATGATGAAACCATTCAAAATCTCATGCCGCTTGGTCGTGACCAGACTCCTAAGGACATGGGAGAACTTGCCGTGTATTTCGCCACGAGTGAAAACGTGACTGGCCAAGCAGTGAATGTCGACGGCGGAATGACTATAAATGTCGTTAGATAGGCTCCTTCTCTCCTAACCATTCAGTGGGTGCTATCTCGTATTGTTTTGACCCTGAGCAGTCATAACTCTAAGTGCTGGTGCAGAATTTCGAACCGTTGCTGTGATGCATATTCTGAAATACGGCCAATGCGGTCCTCTTTCCTGAATATTTTGCTCACCTCTGCACGTTCATAAACTCCCCTCTGAGTGGAGGAAGAGATGGTCGATTTCCTCCATCAGTCCGTCGAGATCACGATCTGGCTGGTCGCGCACCCACGAGAACATGTTGTAGATCGCCTCTTTGAGGCCGTATTCGAGCTGTGCTCGGAGCGACGAGGCTTTCGAGACGAGTCGCTCCGGGACGCTCGATTCGGGACCAAGACGAAGGAGACTGTAGGTCAGCATCTGAAGGTGCCAGTGGCGACTGGCACCGTCAGAATCACGAACCTCGCAGCCTCCAAGGCCGAGATCCCGCTTCGAGTCCTCGAAGAATGTCTCGATTCGCCACCGATAGCAATAGCTCCGGATGATATGGGCTGTAGGGGCGTCGACCTTGTTCGTTGCGAGGTACTTGACCGGATTGTCTTCGTCGTCATCTGTGATTTTCTCAGCGATTGCCAGTCGTACCTCACCTAACTTCGAGACCGGCAGCGTCTTCGTCCAGATCTTGTACGTTTCTTCGTCGATCCCACGCTCTACCTTGTCGATGCGCTCTTCCAGCGCATCGACGCGCATCTCCTCGTTATCGAAGGTCACCTGCCGGTTGCTCCGCAGTGGTCCGATCCAGTCCTTGCCGTAGGATTCGACGTGCTTGATCAGGTCCGAATCGTGGGCGAACCACGAGTCAAAGAGGTAGGTGTCCGCAGGCACACCTACCTCTTCTTCCAATTCCGAGATCATCTCGCGGGCGAGGTCGTACTTCGTCTCGTCCTCGTCGTCCTGGTCTTCGTCGTCGGATTTCTCGTACTGGCGAAATGCGAGTGGATAGGAGGTTTTGTCATCGGTGTAGAACGCATAGACGAGGTCCTGTCCCCAGACGGGTTCTCCCTCGGTGTGATCGTAGAACTTTCCAGCACCGGGAAGTTCCTTCCCGGTTCGCTGGAACACCGAGTCATCGATGACGATGTAGCCATCCTGTGACCAGCGCGTTTCGCCGTGTTTTTGCAGTTCCTCTAACCGCTCGTGGTTGAGCCGGTCTTCGTCCCAGTCGTACTCGGTGAGGAATTTGTTGAGTGCTCGGTCGCCTTGAGCCGGAAGGACTTCACGTGCGATCCCGGTCACGGTCTTGCTGCGGGCCGCAGCAAGACCTGTCACGTACGTTTTGGCGTGATGAGTCTGGTGATACGACAGCGAGTCGAACTCGTCCAGCGGATCGGTGCAGGACAGGAAGTCCGTAATCGGAAGCATCGGCCGTCACTGCCGGCTACGTCGCGTTCCGACTTAAACGTGCAGAGCCGAGTATTTTGTTAAGGAGTGATAACTGCCCGCCCCTCTATTTCGCCGCGCTCTAGGCTTGCTGCAACGTTATTGATTTCGTCTAAGCTATAGCGGGATGTGCGAAGGTTGACGTCACCACGGTCAACAAGTGCAACAAGTTCTTGCAACTCTGTGTAATTTCCGACAAGTGTCCCTTTATATCCAAAGTCACCGTTCACAAGTGCTTGAGATGGTTGATGAACATGTCCACCATAGCCCACAACGTAGTGATTTCCACCAGGAGCAACGATCTCCGGACCAAGACCAGTGGTTTCGTCGGAGCCAACAAAGTCCAGTACTGCGTGTGCACCCACATCATCAGTGAGCGTATTAACTATGTTAGCAACGTCCTCTTGACTTGGGTCGATAGTATGATGTGCACCAAGGTCACTGGCCAGTGAACGCGCTGATTCTTTGATATCAACTGCAGTAATACTGACAGGACTCATTGCGTTGAGGCACTGTAGTCCGATGTGACCAAGACCACCAACACCGACTACTACCGCATGGTCGCCAGGATTCAGTTCGCGACTGGCGAGCTTTACTGCATGATACGCTGTGATACCTGCGTCGGCATGAGGAGCTATGTCAGTAGTGTCAACACCATCTGGGAGCGGAATTACCGCACGATCGTTAGTCCGAAGGTATTCGGCAAATCCACCGTCGGTTGAGAGCCCAGGAAATGCGAGATTCTTACAATGCATGTCATTTCCTAACCGACAGGGTCGACACGTCCCGCATGTCATTACAGTATGACAGATCACCGAATCACCTTCTGAGACAGTTGAGACATCCTCACCCACCTCAACCACTTGGCCGGCGTTTTCATGGCCAAGCGTCATCGGAAGGTCCTGTGGCATATATTGCTCCCACATACCTTCGACAACGTGATTATCCGTCTGACACCATCCAGCTCCTTCTACCTCTACTATCACTCCATCGGCAGTGTTGGCTTGTGGTTCGTCAACATCATCGATTGAAAGTGCGTTACTCATCTCCTCAGTATACTCATGGAGTCTAGCTGCTTTCATCGCAAATGAACGATTGATAGAGAAAGAGTATAAATGTTAGCCTAATTGAGTCAACTCATTTCAGGTCGTAACTTCGACTGTCAGTTCCCTGTACACGGTGAATTGCTCGTCGATCGCGCTAATTCAGCTGAATAGGCAGACATTACTCTCCGAATCATAGTATACATGTAATTAAAATACTAATTACATGTCTTTAGAGCTACTATCAGGGTATGAATAAGTAGCAAGCGATATCTGAGATTTCAGTTGGTGCCAAGTGTATTCTTGAGTTGTAGGTAGTCACTGCAGCCACCAAAAGTCTAATAATCGTTAAGGGAGAAATTTGGGCTGCCATGTATAAGCATAACGGAGAGGACGTATTCGTCGTCGATGCACACATTCATGACTGGGACGCAACCCCAGAGAATATCATCCACGAAGGCGGTGAACAGTTCATCCAATGCTTCCACGACTACCACACCGCGTTCACTCCCGAAGAACGACAGTGGACTATTGAAGAATACCGAAAGTACAGCGACGAGCGGATGGTTCAGGACTTGTTCCGTGATGGCCACGCCGATATGGCCATCTTTCAGCCCACGTATCTCAACGAATTTTACGAGAATGGGTTCAACACTATCGAGAGCATTGCAGATCTCTCTGAAAAATACGAAGACCGGTTCGTGCTTAATGGTCGGTTTGACTCACGAGAAGGCGAAGCAGGACTCCAAGAACTCGAACGCCAGAAAGAAGAACACGACATCACAGGGGTCAAGCTCTACACTGCTGAGTGGAAGGGTGACTCGAAGGGCTGGCGGCTTGATTCAGAAGACTCGTTCGAATATCTGGAGAAGTGTGCTGAACTCGGTATAAAGAACATACACGCCCACAAAGGTCCGACGATCCGCCCACTGAACCGTGACGCATTCGACGTCCGGGACATCGACGATGCCGCTACCTCATTTCCCGAACTCAATTTCATTGTTGAGCACGTCGGTTTCCCCCGGTTCGACGACTTCGCTCACATCGGAGCCGAGGAGACCAACGTCTACGGTGGGTTAGCGGTCGTTGCACCAATGGCTCGCGCCCGCCCCCGGAAATTCGGCGAGATCATCGGTGAACTTCTCTTCTGGGTTGGCGAGGACAACCTCCTATTTGGAAGTGACTACGCACTTTGGGAACCCGAATGGGTCGTCGAGGCCGTAATGGAGGCTGAACTTACCCCTGAACAGCGCGACGAGTTCGGCCTCGAACTCACGCACGACGTCAAGAAAAAGATCATCGGCGAAAACGCGGCCGAACTCTACGATATCGATATTGAGGAGCAAAAAGAAAAATTGGCCAATGATGCCATTAGCGCTGAATTCGATCTTGAGGATCAGTATGGGGGTGCCACCGCAGACTAATGGCTACCACCACTAAACAACCAACTACTGATGACGTGCGTGCTCGGCTCGAGAGTGTCGATGACCCTGAGCTCGACGAGTCGATCGTCGATCTCGAGTATATTCACGACCTTACGATCGACGGCTCGAAGGTATCGGTAACGCTCGTATTGCCGACCGCATGGTGTTCACCAGCCTTCGCTTGGATGATGGCAACTGGCGCGCGCGATGAGCTCGAAGCCCTCTCGGAAGTGGATACCGCGACAATCACACTCGAAGACCACATGCACGCGACTGAAATAAATCGTGGCGTCAACGAACGGCTCGACTTCGAAATGGTCTTCGAGGAGGCTGAGGACGATATCGAAGCGGTTCGCCGGACACTCGCGGAGAAGGCGCGCATGAGTCGTCAGTACCACGCCATCGATACGTTGCTCGATGCCGGCCTTGACGCGGAGCAGATCGTCAATCTCACTCATGAGGCGATCGACCTTCCAGACGGAATGGAGGGCGAGGCGTCGGTGTATCTCGCCGACGACTCCTTCGCGGTATCCGTGTCGGCTGACCCGCTCGCCGACTACCTCAAAAAAGCAACCGAGGTCGGAATCGTCGAAGGGCCGACTGACCGGGTTTTCGCTACCGTCGAGGAAGACCCCATTGTAGCTGACGAACTCGACCGTGAACAGCGCCGGGCGCGGCTGACAGGCGCGACTGTGTCTGGGCAAGGTGCTATCTGCGAGGGGCTCAACAAGGCCAGAAAGCTAAAAGGCGATTAAGTGGAATTCTCAATTCCGTAGGAACCACCCAGACCGTATCGCCCACTTTCAATCCATTCCGTCTTTTCCCAGCCGCACTCCGGGCACCTGTCCAGCTGCCAATCGAACTCTTGACTACACTGTTGACATTTTACTTCTTCAGGATGGCGGTCATCAGCGAGTTTTCTATCGTCATCCTCTACCATGGTTTGTAATCGAGACCAACCCTAATTTACTTTTTGGTGGTATCTGTACTGCGCCGAACGCGCTAGCAAGTGCTGTTCGCGAGTATCACAGTCATAAAAAGAGTACGACCTGATCTAAGTCTATCAGGAAGCTTTGGCTGTCCCCACCTCAAAAATCCCGTGTTGCGGTTTTTCTATTTCGCGTTTACTTGTCTGCTATCCCTGATCTGGCGGGCGGTTATCTCCTCATACAGGTGGCTCTGACCGACGGATACGGACGCTCACCGACAACGACGACGCAGAATACACTAACATTGTTGCAGAAGCGAACCGGGGTCGGATAGCGCTCTGTAGTTCGGTCGGAAGCCGTGGTTTGAGCCACAGCTCTCGCCAGCGTGCCTCTCAGATGGGATTCTAACCAGATCAACAACACGAATTGAACGCTCAACTCTGATTCGTCGACTTCCTTAATCCACTATACCCCAGATTTCGCCCACTGTAGGCTCTCTATACCTGCTGTAGTCTCATCTTGCAGAGTCGATGGAAGTTGAGACTAGCGCTCTCAATGCATAGAACATGGCCCAGTCTGACGGGCATCTGGCAATCGTCTCGACCTTAACTGTCTGTTCTTCCTGCCGATATCAAAACAGTGTATCCGGTTCGTCGCCACTAACAGGCTCAACCCCAATCGCTGAAGAAATCGCTTTTAGTTCAGACTTCGAAAATGCATCATCGGCCGCATCCTCTCGGCTATCGGCAAGCCCGACGGTAACGCGGATCTGCTGACGCATCGTCGCCGTCGATGTAACTGGGTCAGTAGTATCTGCAATCTCTAGTGTCGCACACAGCGCTCCAAGTTCCTCCTTCGTGAACGATGCTGTCACCTCGCGCTTAAATCGTCCAACACCCCCACGAATCCCGTTCCGGATATCGTGTTTCGTGACCATAGCACTACTCCGCTACCATTCGCTAAATGACTTCGATTTCCTCACCAGCCGTACAGCTATCGCTAAGAAATCGAATAGCTTCGTTTCATGACCCTGCTTTGACTGCTCAAAGTCACCCCACGTGTTCGGAAAGTTAGGTTCGTGGGGTAACTCTGGCGGCTCGGGCCAACGGATAGCTACTGAGATCTCTATTGTGAGTTACGCGGTGGACCCGACGCCAACATCGACATCGCGGCCGCCACCGAGCGTGGGATCCCCGTAGTGTACGCGCCGGGTCGGAACGCCATCAGTGTCGCGGATATGACGTTGGGAATGATCCTTGGTGTGGCACGCAGTATTCCCCATGCTCATCATCTCCTTCACGAGGGCGTCTACACGGGCGAATCCGAGGCCGACGCTGCGGGTGGTGGTGAGCGCGAGGACGTGACGTGGGGGATCGCAAAAGGAACACCGTACATGGACCTCAAAGGGCCGGAGCTCGCTGGGAAACGGCTGGGGATCGTCGGTCTCGGAGCAATCGGTCAGCTGGTCGCAACGCGTGCAACGGCCTTCGGCATGGACTGTGTCGCCTACGACCCGTTCATCGACGCCGAGACGATGGCGGAGTATGATACCGAAAAAGTGGAACTCGACGACCTCCTTACGACCAGCGACTTTATCACGGTCCACAGCCCCGTGACCGACGAGACGCGCGGGATGATCGGCGAACGGGAGTTCGGGATGATGCAAGACTCCGCGTACTTCGTCAATACCGCCCGTGCGGCGCTCACCGACCAGCGCGCACTGGTCGCCGAGCTCGAATCGGGCGGACTGCGAGGCGCGGCACTCGACGTCTACGACGGCGAACCCCTCCCTGAAGACCACTCGCTGCTCGACATGGAAAACGTCGTCACGACCCCACATATCGCGGGCGCAGCCGAGGAAGTGCCTGCGCGCGGAGCCGAGATGGTAACCGACGATATTGCGTCGCTGCTTGATGGACGAGACCCCGAGTATCTCGCAAACCCGGATGTTCTCTCGGAATTCACCCCTCCAGATGAATCATAACTGGCTTACTCAGCGAGTCATCCGAACACGCAGAGGGTGAGTCAATCGATATCCGGAGCCGGATAGCACGCTAGATACCTTGGGCAAGCGTTTCGAGATACTGACTCGCCTCGAAAACGCAGAAAACAACTACCCTCGCCCGTAGTCGGTCGAGAGCCTTTGATATGAACTGTCCGATGGCTGGTACTGCTCGAACACCGATAATTCGAGAGGAATCTCCGGGTCGACCTACTCAAAGAGTTCCTCGAACTTCTCGATACCAGCGCGCGCGACCTCCATATCCTCGTCAACCTGTCCGCCACTGGAGCCGATCGCACCAACGACTTCATCGTCAATAGTGAGTGGATACCCACCGCCAAAAATCACGATCTGGTCGTCATCGGTGGTCTGAAGGCCGTATAGCGAGCCACCAGGTTGGCAGGCTTCGGCGAGTTCGTGGGTGGGCATTTCGAGCCCCGCCGCGGTGTAGGCCTTGTCGGTTGAGATGTTCACGCTCGGGAGCCACGCTCCGTCCATGCGGTGCTGGGCGATCAGGTTTCCTTCCTCGTTGGCCACTGTGACCACTGATGGGACGCCGATCTCCTCGGCCTTTTCTTCTGCCGCAGCAATGATCTCCGTCGCATCGTCGAGGGGTATGGTTGCTACCATGGATCGCTCGACTAATCGTTTTTCTCCAGCGAACAAAAGTCTTCCTCACTCTTTAGTAGAGCAGTCGAGACGAGGACACATCAAGATATAATTGAATCGATGGGAAACCAAAGCCCCATTATTACTCGGTTTGTCGTTCTGAGCGAGGTAATACAAATGTCAATGAGAGCAGTCGTTTACCAGGGCGCACACGACGTTGCAGTGGAAGACGTCGACGAACCGGAAATCGAACACCCGAACGACGTGGTGATCGACATCACGACCTCGTGTATCTGTGGCTCGGACCTCCATATGTACGAGGGGCGAACCGCCGCCGAACCGGGGATCGTCTTCGGCCACGAGAACATGGGGATCGTCGAGGAGGTTGGCGAGGGCGTCGACACCCTCGAAGAAGGCGACCGGATAGTCCTCCCGTTCAACGTGGCCTGTGGCCACTGCCGGAACTGCGAGAACGGGAAGACCGGGTTCTGTACCAACGTCAACCCCGGCTTCGCCGGCGGGGCCTACGGATACGTGGCGATGGGGCCCTACAAGGGCGGCCAGGCCGAAAAACTCAGAGTTCCCTACGCCGACTTCAACGCGCTCAAACTTCCCGAGGGTGGGAGCAACGAGGACTCGTTCGCGCTGCTCGCGGACATCTTCCCGACGGGCTGGCACGCCACCCGACTTGCCGACCTCCAACCGGGCGAGTCCATCGTGGTCTACGGCGCGGGACCAGTGGGACTGATGGCCGCCTACAGCGCGAAGATCCAGGGTGCTTCGGAGATCTACGTGGTCGACCGCGTACCCAGTCGACTGGACCTCGCCCGCGAGCACTGCGATGCTACGCCGATCAACTTCGAGGAGGGTAACCCAGTCGAGCAGATCAAGGAGATCCACGGCGGTGGCGTCGACAAGGGCGTCGATGCGGTGGGCTATCAGGCGGTGGACCCGGACAAGGAGGCCGACGGGGCCTACGATCCCGCCCGCGAGAGCCCCGCGAACGTGCTCAACAACCTGATCCGAACCGTGCGCCCCACGGGTCAACTCGGCATCGTCGGGCTCTACGTCCCCGAGGACCCCGGCGCGCCCGACGAGATGGCCGCCCAGGGCCGCCTCGGCATCGACTTCGGCCTGCTGTTCGAGAAGGGTCAGAAGCTCGGTACCGGTCAGTGTGACGTGAAATCCTACAACCGCCAGCTCCGCGACCTCATCATCGAGGGCCGCGCCGACCCGAGCTTCCTCGTCTCCCACCGCGTGGGCCTCGACGAGGCCCCCGAGATGTACGAGCGCTTCGACAACCGCGAGGAAGGCGTCACCAAAGTCCTGCTCGAACCCTAGCCAGCGGATCATTTCTCCACTGAATTGGGGATCCGGACAAGGCAACACCAACTTTGAGAAACGACAAAGATGGGGGAAATATCTCAAGAGATGCTAGTGTACGGTTGATACTTGCCGCGTCAGGTGCTATCGATAAAGCGTGGTCTTCTACGATCTGCTGCAGCCTCGCTGATTCTGTAGAAGAGTTCTCCTAGTTGCTGCCTCAAAGTGCTCCTCTGTCATATCCTCCGTCAATGGTCATTATTTCTCCAGTTGTGAAAGAAGAGGTATCGCTTGCCAAATACACAGCAGCACCTGCGATTTCATCGGGTTCAGCAACTCGATTGAGTGGTGTCCGCTCGTCAATGGTTTCTCGAATGGATGACCCTTCTGCTAGCCTTTCACCAGACAGTTCGGTTTTCACAAACCCTGGAGCAATAGCGTTCACTCTCACATCGGGTGAGAGGTCTTCGGCAGCAGCTCGCGTGAGTCCATTTACGCCACTTTTTGCGGCGCAGTAGGCCGGCCGATTTTTACGGATTTGTCGGCCAGACATCGATGATATGTTTATGACTCGGCTCTGCACGTTTATAAGCACCGCTCAGAACGCGGAACAGAGGCCATGAAGCGCTTGTTTCTCTCCTCGATTACTGATGGTATCCAGCTCAGTTAGCCGGGAATCGTCTGATCTGGGTTGGTTTCGAGTCCCACGAGAATCAGGCGAACAACAGATGATGGCGGGAAATTGCCGATTCACGGTCTGTAACGTCAGTGTTTGAAGGGGTATATAAACGTGCAGAGCCGAGTTTATGATCGAGCCTTGATCCATTGCTCTGCCGAATACCTGACAGGAGCGGAACACACCTGATAAGAATACATCAATTCCATACTCCCATTGAGCGTCATCCATTTCAAGTAAAGATGCATGGTCTGTGTCACCAGCAGAGTTCACGACAATATCGACTGTATCAAACGTATCGAACGCTACGTCTCGCAGATTTTCTATGGAGCGACGCTCGCGGACATTGCATGTGACCTCTGCTGTTTCAGCACCGAGGCCCCGCAGCTCATTAGTTATTTCTTGGACTGATTCTGGTGACCGGCTAGTTGCGATTACGTTTGCTCCATCCATTGCAAATGTGTGAGCTATTCCTCGTCCAATTCCGGTAGTTCCACCGATGACTACAGCATTTTTATCTGAGACTGAGACCGCTGAGTTGCGATCAGGCATGGAATCAACTGACATACTCCTTCTACGTATTTGTTTCCTTAGCGCCCTACGGTCTAAGACTACTAGAAAAATCAACTACTCCTCTGGTATCGTGCATTACAGCCCCTCTATACCTGCTGTAGTCTCAACTTCCACAAGCCAAAATTCTGTATTGCATTATGAAGTTTATATATGCTGTTTCATACGCTATAAAGCTCCAGACTGCTGAGATCGGCGGAATTAGATCTATAGATAGTTACTCGTGCTTAGTTGAATAAGGACCAGTAAACTTACCCACCACCCCGCCCTCTGCCACAGCCAACGCGATGACAATAGCCAGAACCCTGGTTACGCAGGCTGAGAACTGCATTGGGGTCATTGAATGGAGAGATGTGTAGAATGGTTCGTATCGATGCGGTCACTGAGGACTTCCTGACGGACAAAGGGAAGGGGCAGGGTGGGAAGAGCGGGAACTATCGAAGTGACGCTAGTAGAGAGCTCGATCGCTTCGTCGAGTTCCTTGCTCAGCACGAGGATGCCGTGACGACGTTCGAGGACTTAGAGTCGGGCCATCTCCGCGAATATGCACGGCATCTCACCCGGCAGGGCTGGGCGACAGGCACAGTCCGGACCTACTACGCCTATGTTTCGGCGTTCTGTGGCTGGGCGGTTCGTGAAGGGCATCTCGCCGAGAACGTCGCCCAGCGGCGTAATGCCACCGAGCCTATCCCTGATGATGGCGGTCACAAGAGCGGTGACCAGCAGGCTTGGTCTGCCGACGACCGCCAACGGCTCACCTCTTACGTCGACAAGCAGGCACGCGAAGCTATCGACAACGTCGGTGAGGACCGAGAGGCCGCGATCAAGGCCTGTCGCGACCGCGCTCTCGTCTATCTCCTTTCGTACTCCGGAGTTCGGGGAGCCGAGGTTCTCCGTGATAAGAGCGATGAGCGCCGGCAAGGACTCCGTTGGGAGGATGTTCACCTCGAGGACCGCTACGTGACGGTATTCGCGAAAAAGCAGCGTCTCGACGACCGAGGCCTCCCCGGTCCGGTGATCTATCCTTTCAAGGCGTACCAGCGCGTTCTCGACGCTCCCAGTCCGAATTGGCCGGTCTTCCCCTCTTTCCACCGCCCGACGCTCTCCCAACGGATTACCGAGACGCTCACCGAGCGTGGCTACACCGAGACGGAAATCGAGGAGACCAAAGAAGACCAGTCACTCATCGAGACTTGCGTCAAAGCTGACGTCGCGCCACCATCCATCACAACTGACGCAGGACGGCACGTTCTCAAGCGACTCTGTGACCTGGCAGGCATCGAACTCGATGATGACGATGAGTATCTGATGCCACACGGTGCTCGCCGCGGTGCAGGTGAAGTTCTCGTCCGCACTTCAGGGCATGCAGCCGCTGCCCGAGCTCTTGATAACTCCGAAGAAGTAGTCCGCGAGCACTACTCACACATCGAAGCCGGTGATCTCGCAAAACAGATGACCGACGCCTTCGAAGAAGCCGATCAAAATTCGGACACAGTGCAGAACGAGTGAATCCTCTGGTGAATAGCGCAGTGGATTTGGATCGAATAACACGCTGCTTAGCACCGCTTTAGTATAAAGAAATCAGGGTGGAGAACCGGCTTCACTTTCACCCCGCTCGCGGAAGCTTTTACATCCTAATTGTGTTAGATCCTGCCATGACAGCGCTACCCTCAAAGTTCGATGGGTTTCTGAAGAAAATTCGGCCTACGAAGCAAAAAGAGGATTACATAGATGGTCACGAAACGCTTCGCGAGCACCTCCGAAACTCAGATAAGATCGACGAGATCTACATCACGGACTTTCTGCAAGGCAGCTATCGACGGTGGACGGCAGTAAAGCCACAACAAGACGAGAAATCCGATGTCGACGTCGTCTTTGTAAGTGAACTCGATAACGGTGTGGAGGCTAAAGAGGCTCTATCAAAGTGTGAGCCATTTTTGGATGAACACTACGAGGGCAAGTGGTCTCCCAATGCCCACTCTTACAAGATCGAAGAAGACCTCGTCGAAATAGACCTCGTGTTGACTTCCGTACCCAGTGAAGAAACCCGAGAGACGCTTGAAAACTTGGGGTCCTTAGATATCGATACAGGTCTAAGATCCAATAATTCATCCGAAATATCTGAAACACTTGACCTGTCTGCGAACTCGGACGAAGACGAGTGGAGAGATGAACCACTTGAGATTCCGGATAGAGAGGATAACAAGTGGGAAAGTACACATCCTCTCGAGACAATTGCGTTCACCTTAGAGAAGAATAGTGCCACAGACGGCCACTACGTGAACGTCGTCAAAGCTCTCAAGTGGTGGCGTCGAACGAAAACACCCGATGTCGAAGGACCCACCAGTTATCCACTCGAACATGTCATCGGTGATTGTTGCCCCGACGACATCGATACCGTTGCGGAAGGCGTGACACGGACGCTAGAGAATATCGCGAACAGATATAGAGTCCAAGCCGACCACAATAATGTACCGTATCTTCAGGCGCGTGGCTTGCCAGCAGACCCCGAAAATGATGTACTGAAACACTACACCGGTGAGGAATTCAGCGCATTCCACAGCGAAGTCGACGACGCCGCTACTCAGGCGCGGGAAGCGTTAGACGAACAAAGCAAGAGTGATTCCCGGGATCTCTGGCATGAGCTATTCGGAGATATGTTCCCAGAGTACCACGGGAACGACGATTCCGATGATGATGGCGAGAAAGCATCATCCGTGGGGTCGAGGTCAGGCGTCAACAACGCCTCGAATCATCAATTCGGCTGAATTCTTCGATCGAATATGCCCCACTCACAAATCACAGAGGCCGTAGATGCAATCGATTGCCTTTCCGGAGTTGAGGTTCTGAGCGAGTCAGAGCACTACCAAGACAGAGGGAAATGGGCCGTTAAAGTAAACCTTCATCCTGATGGTCTTGCAGACCACCCAAACGTGCCCGAGGAGACGATCTGGTACATTCTCTTGCAAGAAACGTACCCAGCGGGTAGTATCGGTATTTGCCCAGCGGATCAGGAAGAGAATACGATCACAGCGACGTTCCCCCATCAGAGACTGAACTCGTCTACAATTGATGAGTGCCCGTGGAGAACTGGAGATATCTGTGTGGCTCGGTATGGTCATACCCTCAATCAGGTCGGAGCCGTCGCCGAACCTACTGAACCGGATGAACGGCTGTGTTGGCATATGGAGCGCGCACTGGAGTGGTTACAGGCTGCTTCAAAAGGCGAACTTCGCGAACCGGATGACCCGTTTGAGGTCCCCTTTTTCAACACTATCAGTAGCTCAGGACCGACAATTGCTTTCAATGAAAGCCAGGCAGGACTTGACACTTGGAACGGCGAATACGGGCAGTGGGGGACGGTAGAGCTACGACATATTCCGACCTCGGAAAACACATACGCCACTCACAACTTCGAAAGAGATGATGAGGTTGTGCACGACTCCGACTGGGGAGGATACGTAGGAGAAAATTCTACTGACCGGCTCACCGCTGCTTGGGTCCTTCTCGAGGAGATACCAATTTCGTTCCCTTGGGAGACACCTGAGTGTTGGGGAGAGTTAGATTCCCTACTTAGCGGAACTGCAGTCGAAGCACATGAGTTGCGAGCGAGTATCCAACCGGTACTGGAAGACGAATCGCATAAAATCGTGTTACTTGGCTTCCCAATTCCTCAGGTAGTTGACGGCGAGTCAGAGATCATTCACTGGAAGCCAATCGAGATACCCTCATTCGAAGACCCTCAAGACCTTCCTGGAAGCCACCGAAGAAACTCTCGCGGTCGTGAACTCGCCGAAAGGTTCAGGGACAGCGACGAAAGGATACAATGGCTAGAGTCCGATAATTGGTCACATGACCAGCTTACCCGTCGTGGCCACATGAACGAGTGGTTCTTCGATTGCCAGATCGTTCTCATCGGCGCGGGAGCACTCGGTAGTGCCGTTGCAGAAAATCTGGTTCGGGCTGGCTGCCGCTACCTCACGGTTATTGACCCGGATGATGTCGAGATCGGGAACTTAGCGAGACACACCCTCTCTCTTGCTGATATCGGTCAGGGCAAAGCAACGGCACTGTCCGACCGGCTTGAGTCAATCGCACCGTATGCGCAGGTCACAGGAATTGATGAGGCGTTTGCGCCGAACACTCCGATGCCCGCCTATCTTTCCGAAGCAGATGTCATAGTCGATTGTACGGCTTCAGACGCTGTTCGCCACGCGCTCGCGAGTCTCTCCTGGGAAGATCCGGTCGTGTTCCACTCCGCTGCCATGGGACGGCGAGCAAATCGCTTGTATTGTTTCTCTGCATACGAGCGTACTTTTCCATACGAAGAATACGATGATGCATTCGATCTGTGGCGATTACGTGAGCATGTAGAATGGGATGAAACGGCCGACGCAGTCCCCGAACGAATCGGATGTTGGCACCCTGCGTCGGTGATCCGAACAGATCGAGTAATGATGTGGGCGGGACAGGTGACGAGAGTATTAGATAACGCCCCGACCGTTACCCTACAGAACCCCGAATTCCTCGTGTTAGAGACTGGAAGCGAGGAGTGTTCTTGGGAGGTCTCGCAGCCGGACCCACCTTTCGAGAACGTGATTACATGGAATTCATCAGACCAAGAAGAGACGGTGCAGCTTCCTCTCAAGTGTGTCGAATCAATGAAAGTGCGTTGTGAGAAGGACCACCCAAACGAGACTGGTGGTATTGCTGCCGGGTCAACCCGAGAAGGGAGACCCGCATTAGTGGTTAATGCGAAAGATCCCCCAAGAGATTCGATCCACAGCCCAACACGGTTTCTCCGGGGAACCGAGGAAGTCGAAGAGTGGCTTCGAGATGCGAGAGAGAGCATCGGGCTCAAATATTTCGGTGAGTGGCATTACCACCCCGAGCAACGCCCAGCGGTGAGCGAGAAGGATCGTGACGCAATGAATGAAATCGCTGCTGACCGAGATTACAACTGTCCTCACCCGTTGTTGTTCATTATGGGTGAAGATGAGTCAGGGCACTGTTCGATAGCAGTGTACCAATTTCACCGAAATAGCGAGTATGAGCGCTTAGAGCAAGTTGAGCAGTCTGAGCAGATTACCGAACTCCTCAAAGAAGGTATGGATGTATGACTGAGATCACTGGAAACGTGTTCCTTAGCTATAAGCACGAACAAAAAGATGTGGCTACGGTTCTTCAGGAATCGTTAGAAGACCACGGGATACCGGTTTGGCGGGATATCTTCGATCTCCGCCCAGAACCCCTACGAGACGAAATCAGGGATAAACTAACGAGTCCAGACATAGCTTGTGGAGTCGCTCTCATTAGCGAAGGGGTGGCAGGCTCAGAGGTCATACTCGAAGACGAACTCCCTGGACTCAGACGTCGCTGGGATGCTGGTGACGGATTTTTCATTGTTCTCGTTCCACATCCCGATCTTAGTGCGACTGATGCTAAGCCGATTCTGGAGAAAGCTAGCGGCCCGATAAATCTCAAATCGTGGAAGATGGTCCCACTTGAAGCTGCTACGTCCGAAGCCGCTCGGAGTATTTCGAAGACGGTGCTGCAAGAGCGACTTCGCCAAGCTGACGAAGAACTTTCTTCTGATGAGCCGATCGAATGCTCATTGGATACTCGGGACTCGCCGGCTTACTCTATCGATCCTCTCGTCGTTATCGACTGGGAGAAACATTTCGACGTAGGACTTCCTTCACGAAGCCTTTGGGAGCAACGGCTTCTACCATCCTTAGAAACAACGACGGATTTTCTGAACGAGTATGCGTCAGGACGAACCCTCCGTTTTCGAGGGAAATCTCATTTGTGTTCTTCGTTCGCATTGGGATACTCCCTACCGAGCGTCCGAGGAACGTCTACGACATGGATGCAGCCGAGCAGATATGGTGGATTTCATGAATATACACTCTCCAAATCAAAAGAGGACAGCACGATCAAAGGCAAATTCGAAGAGTTAGACGGTTCTGACAACGATCTTGCTGTCTTGGTGAACGTTCTCAATGATGTCTCAAACGATATGGAGAACGTGAGGAACGAATTACCGGACTTCAACGCTGAGCTCCGATTGACTCCAGAAGTCGATAGTTATGACGACCTGAATGCGGGACAGGCAGTAGACATTGCAACCACGTTCAGGTCTGAGATACGGAAGGCACTCCAAAAGGTATCAGATACCGAAACTATCCATCTTTTCATGGCAGTGCCAACGGGGCTTGCGTTTTTGATGGGTCAAGAATCTAATGCACTACGACAATTCCAAACATATTGCCATATGAAAGATACTGGGGAGTACAAGCAAGGACCGTTACTCCAAAGCCAGTCATATACTTCGAAGCCTGATCAGTCAGAATAAAATCGGAAAGGCTTAGAATAGGTTGTGGGCCTATCCGTAATTGTATTTGGTATGTCCAGCAGCGTGAGGCAAGCCTTCAAATCAGTGCCGTTGAAGGCTATGTTTCCACTCCTTGCTACTCTCTGACGTGATGTGGGGGACGTAGCGCTGATGAGGATTTCAGAGAAAACTACGGTGCTTCTGGTAAGCAAGCAGCCGATGCGTTCGTAGCCGGGTAAGCCACCCGACTGCGGCGATCGTGGTGGGACAATACTGAGAGAAATCACTCACGAACTCCACCCGGACACCTCCTTCGCGGAGCGAGAGCAATGAGACTGGCAGTCTCGCTATCCCAGAACGAGTTCTCGTCTTACCAAACGCCAGCTCTCACAACGCCCTAAGTGTTTGGTAAGATGCTGAAGGTATGCGAAGCCGAGGTCGTGCTGTAGTCGCTGATTCTTTAAGTGCTTCTGGCGATAAGGTATAGATACGAGGGAGGAACGCGCTGGTTTCTCGGTGGAGGATTACTGCACGTAGTCATGCCTTTCAACTACGAGCAGCCAGTACTGGCTGCGTAATGACCGACGAGGATGCTAGCCGGTATTTACTCCCGACGGTCGAGGACCGCCGTCCGGAACTGCTCAGTGACCGCAATATCTCGCCTCTCAGCCAGCTTCCTGGGGATAGTACTGTCTCGCGAGCTGATCTCCAGCGTGACGAAACCGTTCGGCGATGGGGGCTCGTCACGCCGAGTGCGACGCGTATCGGCCGAGCCGACGCACCTGAACACGACCTCAGTGAGAACGTTCGGCGACTCCACGACGAACGTCATCCCGCGATGGAGGGCTACAGCCGGCGGGCTCACCGGCTTGAAAAGCTCCGACTGACCCACGCATTATGTAGCAGTCTCGATCTCACCCCGTGGCAGCGCGATCGCGCCATTGGGACGATGGTTGACCTAGACCTCACCGCCTTCGGGAGTCAGCGCGCCATCCCCAAGGTCGCGCTCGTCGTGATCCGCCACGTCGTCGACCACGAACGCGAGCATCATCTCGGTCTCCACGACGACGAGTGGATCGCCGAACAATCTCCAGAGAAACTCGCAGCCCTCTACGACCAGTTCCACTCCATTACCGACGAGGAGTCGTTTTCGAGTCTCTGCGAGAACCACGACCTCGATACCACCAGCCTCAATCGGCTTCGCCGAACCCTCGTCGACCAACTCGACGAACGCGACCTCCACGATGCGGTCTATGGCCGTAACCCATACCGTGACCCGAGCCTCCCGAGTCCCGAAATTCGCTCCTCGACTTGATCTGATACCTTTCTCATTGATTTGTTGATATATCCATATCGATAACTTGTCATCACGCATCGCTATCACGAGATCGCCGTCAGCGGAGGAGCGACGGAAGCACGAAGAGAATACAGCAAACGAGCATGTCGGTAATGGGAAAATCAGCCATCACTCGGTGAGGCCACATGATTGCAGGGGCTTAAAGCACTGAATGTCGCGGTCTTTCCGCCACTCACACCCTGTATTAGTGCTGACTACCCTTCCGCCAGTATGTGGATAGCTAAGTCTCACACCCGCTGGTAAAGCAGTGATCGAATGATCGCCTTCTTTTCAGAACTGGCTAAGATAAGCAACCGGGTATTCTCTACAGCCCGTAGAGAAACAGGCGCTTCTTACTTGGACAATAGTGTTGCTGCTCATTTGTCCTCAGTAGCGTCTCTACACGTTCATACTCACTGCACTTAGAGGAAATTCACCTCAGTGCTGCTTATAAAATGGACGTGGATCGAACATACTGACACCGGGGGATAACGGCTATAGTATTACTGCCATGTACTATTGGTGTGAATAGAATCCATGCCGAGGCTCAATGAATACACTCCCACGTCTGAAAAATCGGGCTACTACATCCGAGCCAACGTCGGCGGGTCCCACCCGATTACCCTTCAGGTAACCGATCTTGCCCGGCTTATCTTCGAGAAGACTGGCTACGAACCCGAGCGAGCGGTCCCGACCAGGTTAGTGTGGGCCATGTACGACCTGCACCTCCTCTACACCCACAAATCGCTGGACATCGATGCGGTCTCCGAGGTTTCCACGGGCGAAATTTTGCAGGACCTTGATCTCGATAGTACTCTCTCCGAAACCGAACGAACCCGCCTCATTTCGTACATTCACGAATACGAAGGGGAGCAGAAAAGCACCCTGACACGGTTGAAACGCGAACTGGAGCGATCCACTGCTGCTAACACTGATACCGACGTCGACGGCACCGGTGCAAACGAGGACACTGATCAATCCGCCTTCAGCATGACATTGGATGAGGCTATCTCTCATCTCTACATGATAGCAGGCGATGTGAACCACTACAGACGCGTAAAGGGCGATATCGATAGAACGTATCTGATGCAGTCACTCCGCACGTTTATCCCGCATCCATATGCTGATACCGAGAACGCCTCAATAACGGGCAACAATCTGATTGAATACCCTGTAATTCACCCAGAGCGTGGCGTGACCTGTCTGTTGACGGATTATCGCCGGCACCGACAACTGAGCGAGTACATTGACGCCGATTACTCGTGTCGGTTTACCGGGAGCGAAACAGGGGCGACGGGATACGTGAACCATGAGTGGATCGTGGCGTTCACGCCCACTGACAATGGGCAGTATGACCGCGAGGAGTTCAGACGGGACTTAACTTGGATACTCCCACGGGATCCCGTCAAGCTCGACGAACCCGTGCAGGATGACCTCGCCGATAAAGACCATCTGGTATACGACACGGACGAGAGCACCATCATCGAGTACAGGGGGAAGAAGGCCACTCCCTGTAAACGAGTGAGTCGTTACTCCGAGCACCATTTTCGTAGCGTGGAGGTGGTGCGTATCAGCAACAACGGCAATCCGGTCATCAATATCGGAACCGCAGAAGCACTCTTGGATGAGGGAGAACCAGGCCACGAATACGTTGCAGAGAAGCAGTCCGGGTATGAGTGGCGAGCGATCTCGGAGATCACTCAGTAGCTCCGGCGGGCACTCGTCAAGTTAGTCGCTCACCGGTCTGTCGTCGGTGACGAGCGAGACTTTGATCGATGGTAAAACGCGATTTTCTCGGACTTGATAGGATGCATTCTGCCAGCCCTACTTCAATTTGAGCCAATCCAACTCTTGCAAGGGTGGTAGAAAACGATAGTTTTGCACCTGTCCATAGAAGCAGAGTTGAAGGCTGGACTATTAATCAACGACGAGATCGGACTATCTCATTACCCACCAGAGCAGGTCAGAGGCTCCACACATCAACTGCTGCTTGTGCAAGTTTCTCACTTCTAGTCTCAATCTCGGAAATCCCCCACTTCGTATGATCTTGGAGTTTATGGGTCATTTTGAAGTCTGTCTCGTCTTCTGTATAGTACTCTTGTTTCTTCTCCAACGATCTATTCGAAGCCCTGATGTTTGGATCTTCTTCAAGAAGGGTGAGATTGCCGATTTTTTTCTTGAACTCATCATGCTCATCTTCTGTTATATCAAACGGATCTAGCCAGAGTTTGATGAGGTTCTTACCGTGTCGCTCGGGAAGAATATGCTCAATATGGACCTGGTAACGGCTCTCTACAACTTCTTTACCACCATGACCCAAGTGGCTTTCTTCTATTTTACTCAAGATATACTTAGTTCTGTCAGTTCGGGGAAAATCTTCCCGTGTGAAGTGACGTATGAATTGTTCATCAGCTGGAAACCGTCCCTCTGATTCAAGATAGTCATCCATGTACTGAAGTGGATCGTCATGTTTGAACGCATTCTGTGCTAAGTGATTGAAAATCGTGTCATGAGGACCGGTATTTCGGTCGCAGATTTGTCTTCGAATAAGTAGCGCGTTTGATTTCTGAATTATTCCTTTGAGTACGTCTACATCATCTGATTCTGAGAAGGCCCTAAGAAGAAACGTGAAGGGCGTAATCGAAACGATCTCGGCATCACGGAGTAAGCGATTTATTTCGGAGTTCTCGCTCTCGCTGAATCGTTCAATCTTTTGCTGTAATAGTCTCTGAAAAATTCCCGACTTTTTTCGTATGTCTTCTAGAAGTGATTCAATATTATCAGTCTCGTCAATCGTGTCAGTGAATGTCGGCTCATATAATTTACTTTCTGTTATTTTCTCGTTTATCCCGAGAAGCGAGGAAGACATGCAGTACTGTCTAAAGAAAGTCGTTCCCGAATTGTGGATAGCAGATATACTTTCTATGTTCTTGATGATATCGCCCCAAAGGTCTTCAACACGCTCTTCATCTGTGTTTTTCCGATTCGAGGCTTTCATCAGAAGGTAGTTCTTCATAAGATCGATTGGCGAAAGAGATAACCCACGATTATTCATTGTCTCGAATAGTTGATATGCCTCGGAGTGGCCCTTCGCGGTAATTGATACGTAGATCAACTGATCAAGGATCCCGTCATGTAGATTCTTGACTTCTTGTAAACTGCTGCACTCAGTGTCAAGTTTGCCACGGAAATACTCGTAAGCAGACACTATTTTTTCGTTGTCGATCTCGTCGTTGTAAGACTTCACGAGGTTCTCGTAGCTATCTTGGTCTAAATTGCCTAGGACTAGCCTCATCCCTTGGCGTTTGCCATCTCGATCGACAATCCACAAATTTTCTTCAATTGTCTCTACTCGTTGTTCTATTTCTTTCTCAGAATGATTTTCTTGAAGATAGTCTCTTATTGCGCAGAGCAGAATCGAGATAGTCGTGATTCGTTGCTGTCCATCTACTATGTCTATTTCATTCATCCCCTGTGCAACATGCGTTTCAGACATGAAAACGACAGTTCCAAAAAAATGGCTGCCATCCGGAACAATATCATTGAGATCATCCCAAAGATCAGTGAAGTGCTCTTCTTCCCAAGAGTATCTTCGTTGGTATGATGGGATTCGTAGTCTTTCGTTCTGATCAAATAAGTCCCCCATTTCTTTCGGGCGGATCTGCTCAGCTATTTGCATCCTAATCTACCGTATAGCACCGTTCCCTAATAAAGTTCAAACCGATTCTTCACCCGATTCTTATTGAAATCCCGTTATTAGACTTAGTAGCATACGCATTGCTTGTACGCGGCGACTCACGGTGTGTGTGGCGCAACAGCAAGCCAGCAAATTAGCTGCACTTCCTCTTCTTCGATCAGTGGAAGCGGTTCCGGTGGCTCAGATGGTTGAAGACCAAGATCCTCGATCTTCTCAACAAGCTCTTTCGTTTTCTCATCCGGATCGATCTCTCGATCGTAGATGTCGCGAAGCTCGCGCTCGTAGCGACGTCCCCATGGCGCTTCAACAGATTCGATCAGTTCTCGAAATTCTCCTTCTAACATATCCGGCGGGTGTTCACGAAGGTGGTCAGCGACACGAATAAACAGAGGACGTATCTCCGGCTCGATATTCCGTGGGTCAGTTTGCTCCATCCACTGGTTGTAGATGTCTTCGCGCGCTATCTCCCATGTATCGTAGACTTGATTCCGCATACTCACTGGCAATGCACGTTCGGTATCGTGTGAGCACTCGATCCGCTGTAAGCAACTGAGCGTATCCTCAATGAGCGCTTCTGTCTCATCGCCGCTTCCTACTGCCGTGAGAGGGAGAAAGCGAGTAAAGATCTTCTCACCGACACGGGCACAGAAGAAGTAGCCTGGATTCGGTCCTCTGAATCCGGAGCCGGCACCCCAAGGGAGTGATTTAATGGTTTCTTCGTGGTCTTTGAGTCCACGGCGCAGCTCTTGCCTGAACTCCTCACCAGAGTAGGCGGCTGCACCCGAACCACCTTGTTCGACCGCCTCCTGTTTCTCCTGCCGAATCGACTCAATATCCTCACGTTTATCAGCGTAGTTCTGCTCAAGCGTGGTGCTCTCCGGGAATATCTCGCTGTCAAGGCCAATAGAGTGTGCCGCTTGTGTGAGTTTTTCACGGACGCGGAATTCGAGCTTAAGGAGATCGTCTAATCGGTCCTCAGGGAAGAACGAGTATGCATATATCTCCGAGTGCTTCGAATTGATCCGGTCGATTCGTCCGTTTCGCTGGACGACTCGCATCGGGTTCCAGGGGAGGTCGTAGTTCACTACGTTCCGCGACTGCTGCAGATTTACACCCTGACCGAGCACGTCAGTTGCAACTAAGATATCGAACTCATCTTCCGTATCAGTTGGTGCATCCGTTGATTCAGGGGCGAAGCCAGTAACCGCTTGTTCGCGTGAAACGCCGCGTTTGTTGCTGTCACCCGCAACCCCGGCGATTCTCCCCCGGTAGCACGCGAGCCGATCGTCCTCTTCAACCGCCTTATCGAGATAGTCAAGGATCCAGTCTACCGTGTCCTCGTAGTAAGAGAACAAGAGGACTTTTCGATTTCGTCGGAATTCCTCATCGTTAGCTGCGTCCGCCTCTGCCTGCCTAGCGACCCTAGCAAGCGTCTCGTGCAATGCCGACAGCTTGCCGTCATCTCCAAGACTAACGGCTTCAGCCCGACGTTTCCAGCGTTTGAGGATCTTAATGTCGTTCCGCAAGTCGTCTTTGAGTGCGTCTTCGTAGAGGGATCCCGATGCAGTGTCCACAACACCACCGCCAGAGAGCGCTTCAGCGAACGCCTCATCATTGTCGGACTCGACCCACTCATCGATAGCCTCAGAGTTCGGTACTCGACCTGAATCGACGATATCGAGGGTCGCTTCGTACTGTTCGATCATCCTTCCGAGTGTCTTTGCGAATGCTCGACGCGATGATTCGAATCGTTTGAGCAGGCCTGTTCGCATGAGGCCGACGAGTGCGAGGTTCGAACCATCTTCTTCCCCAATCTGGTAATCCGAAATGCGATAGCGTGCGAGCGTGAGTTCCGGTTCGCCGTTCTCGCCCTCTACGAGGCCTCGGGCAACATCATCGAAGAAGTCCTCGCCGATAGCCTCGTTCAAAGTGTAATCGACGCGCTTGGGGTTCACGTCGGGGAACGTAATTCGGATCTCGCCATCAGGCGTTGGGATGGTTTCGTTCGGATAATACTTTTTGACGAAACGGCGCGTTCGGCGTACAGTTGTCTGGTCGAGTACGTCGAACAGCGCCTCGGGGCTCAGTTCGGAAGGATCCTCAGCCTGTGCCGATTTGAACCGCTCTCGAAGTGACGGGATGCCCTCGGAGGCGAACGCAGCGTCGTTCTTGATGAACGTATTGAGGAGGTAATAGAGGTCCCAGAGCGAGTTGTTGACTGGTGTCGCTGTAAGCATCACAAGATCCTTCGGCGGGTCACCTCGGAGAAGAGTTCGCAGCGCGTGAGTTTGGTCGGCGTTGGGATTTCTAAATGCGTGTGCCTCGTCGACGACGATCAGCTGGAACTCGTCGAGGTCCTGACCGAGGTTGTCTTGACTTCCACCCAGACGAATGTCGTTTCGAAGTTGGCTATAGGAGACAATCGTGAAATGGAAGTTCCAGTTGGCTCGTTGTTTCTTCCACATCCCGTCTCGAAGGTAGGCAGGAGCGACAACCAGCGCTTTCTGACGGTTTTCTTGGACCGTCTCTTCGAGAATTTCTCCTGCGATGAACGTCTTACCGAGGCCAACCTCGTCGGCGATAATTACGCCATTATGCTCTTCGAGGAAGCGCTTGGCACGGAACGCACCATCGTTCTGGAAGTTGGTGAGTTGGATTGCTCCCTCTGTCTCTTCGCGTTCTTGCTCGATCTCGTCGCGATAGCGTTCCCAGAGAACACGGAGGTAAATGAAATACGGTTCGTATGGTTCGAACCGTTCCTCGTAGATACCTGCAAGGTCGTATGGCTCACTCTCGGCCCAGACATCCTCGAACCAGTCCTCGACCTGCTCGGTAACGTGTGGTTCATAGTGGCCGAGATTGAGTTCGAGGTTCGAGTTGAGACCAGCCCATGTGAAGTTCGACGACCCAGCGAGAACGCCCTGCTCGTGTGAGAACAGGAACGCCTTCCCATGTAAAAATCGGTCTTCGTACCGACGAACGTCGACTCGCTCGCTGTTCAGAAAGTCTATCATTGTCTGCAGATTATCGTCGGTCTCGCGGGAGAAGCCGAGCAAGTCACGATCGCGTTCAAGGTTCTCGTCGAGCGACTGGAGCGCGGAGTCGACACGTTGTTGGTCGTATTTATCTTTCCGTGGCTCACCGGGCTTTCGCCACCGCTTGCGGTCTTTCTCGTCGGGTTCCGCCCCGAGGAGTATCCGTACGCGACCAACCTGATCAAGTCCTTCGGCGAGTGAGAAGTATCCACCAGGATTGAAGTAGCCACTCGCGATGTCGAGGTCGGGTTTGTCGGCGAGTAGAGCGTCCAACTCTTCAAGATACTCGCTGATGGCCGCCGCGAGCGTGTTGCCCGCTCGATTATCGACAAACTCGGGTCGAGTCATTTTGCATCCTCTTCGTCGAGTCGGTCAGCCCACTCATCGTAGGATTCTAGCACGCGTGTTAGACGCTCCTCGTAATCCCAGCCTTCGTGGAATGTCTCGAAGATAACTTCGAGGTGATCGCGCGAGAGACCGTAGAGATGCGCAACTACTGCATCAAGTTCGTAGATTTTATCCTGCTTTACCGTCTCATCAAGTGGCCCGTACTCAACCCCGACTGTCTCAGCCCACTTGGCGTAGCGCTCGTCGACAGCGGCGAGCTCACCCGCAAGCTGGACGACGCGCTCACGGAGTAGGGATTCATCACCGGGACGAGGTATTCGTAGAGCTTTCAATATGTGGTAGTTGAGCCCAGTTTCTACGAAACGACGTGCATACCAATCCAATGGAATTGAACTCAAGACACCTAAGAGATACGCTTGGTCGCGTTTTTCTCCACGAGGCCAAAGGAAGTAAGGTGCTTTATCTGTAAGAATTGTTTCCGGCGGTAACAACGCGGTACGGACTGTTCTGCTATCTGTATTTCGGGCAACATCCCGGAAAGCGATACGTGGTTCGAGGCATGGGAGAGTCGTTTGGTCGTGCACCCACTCTTCGTTCATCTCATAGAATGAAGATCGCTTGCCAGCATATTGATAGGAACTTTCTCGTTTGTCTTGTAAATATTCTTTTACAACTGAGGGATCGGACCAAGCGTAGCGAACACCCGTATCAGGAACCCAGATATCGAACGAAGCTCCTTTGAACACTGGCCAGAAGTTCTCCGGTGGTTCGTCAGTGAAGTGCATGATCCGTGTTCCATCGTCGGCCACTTTGTCGGTTCCAGCGTTGAGCTCAGCGCATGGGCGCGCTCGCCATTCGTCCTCTTCATCGAGATCGAGACGTGGATGTGCTGCCAATTCTCTGAAGACCTCAACCGATTTCGGTTCAGATGGCAGTAGCGGAAACGAGGCAGTCCCTGTCCAGTTCTTTGCTTGTTCTACTGGGAAGGTATATGGACCCTGTTGCAGTCCCTCTTCGTAACTACTTTCGTCGGGGTATGGACCTCGTAGTGGTAGCACCGTCTCCTCGCCAGGAGCGATTTTACCGAGGCAAAACAGAGCAATGGTGTAACGCGGTTCCATTCCATCAAACACCCACCCACGCTTATTTTTCAGATAGGTGAGATCTGTGACTATACCCTTCTCAAGCAATTCACGACGGATTTTTTCTGACCCAGCACCCGAGAAGGCGCTTCTAGGGAGTACGACACCCATGTGACCGTTTTTTGCTATGAGTCGCCAAAATCTCCAAGCAAACGCTTTGTAGGTATCGGGTGCTGATCCACCCCACGCAGCACCGGGATACGGGCCGTTTTTAATGAACTGACTTCGCTTTTCTTGTTCCTCAAATTCATCGTGGAACTGTTCAACTAGATCCGGCCGCTCTTCTTCCATTTCCTTCCTGAGGCGCTCGATCTCCGTCTGAGATTTCCCCTGTAATCCGGGTACGTATCGCGTCCAAAATTCCTTTTCTTCGAGCGTTGCTTCCTGCCACGGAGGATTCCCAATGATGACGTCAAATCCCGCGTTCTCTCCTTGAAACACCTCGGGGAATGCGGCAGGGAAGTGTAGCGGGTCGGTCGATTCGAGCGCCGTCTGAGCTCGCTGGTGGACGTCCGTCCCAGTTAGGTCTCCGTCATCGTTCACCACTGTCGGATCGATATCTTCGTCTATACGCGAGGCCGCGAGAATATCGAACGCCGTGCGGGTTCGCTCCAGCCGTCGCTCAATCTCCTTCCGTGTTTCACGCGCCTCTCGTACCGCTGCAGCGTCTGCATCCGCTGAGTGTCCAAGTTCGTCGATATCGTCTCTCAGCTCGCTCATTACGCTTGACCCACCGGCGAACATCCCGAGCGAAGTCTGATCAATATCAAGAATGTCGCTCACCTCGTCCAGCGTACCGATACCCGCGAGCGAATCCCCACTTACGAGATTGTAATCGAGGAACGTCAGCGGGAGGCCTGGCACAAATGTATGGACCCAGAGCGAGAGCCGTGCGAGTTCACTTGCGAGGGGATTCAAGTCAACGCCGTAGATGCACCGGCGGGCAACCTGTCGCCGAAGGAGCTGGCTCTGCTCGACAACTGGTGCGGCATCAGTACCTTCGAAAGCGCTCTCGATCTCGTCTCGAAGGCGGTCGAGTTCGTTCTCGACACCTGGGAGTGGCCGCTCCACGAGATAAGCCGATAGACGGCTCTCGATATGATCGATCGCTCCCACGAGGAAATGCCCCGACCCCATGGCAATATCCGCAACGCGCAAGTCGAAGAAGGCCGCCTCTGCCTCCCGGTCAGTCATCTCGTCCAGCTGGTCGAGATGCTCGTCAAGCGCTTCGTCCAGGGAATATTCGAGAAGGTGTTCGACGAAGCGTGTCTTCGTGTAGTAAGTACCAGTCGCTTTTCGTTCCCCTGACTGTCCGTGGAGGTAGACTTCACCCTCTCCGACGGCGATGTCGCGCTCTGGATCCTCATCAGTGTCGGCAGGTTCATACCGTCCATCCGAGTCGAGTCCAAGAGGCTGTTCAGCAACAGAAAGCTCGCTTTCGAGGAGTCCCTCATAGATCACGCCGAACTCACGAACCCCGATGTTCCGGAAGTCGACCGGTCCCTGGTAGCCATCGACCGTCTCATCGACGAGCAGATTCGCCAGCACTGGGCCGAACTGGTCGTTCGTCAATTCGATTGAGGCGAGTCTCCCCCCTGCCTCAGAGACGTCTGCATCTGAAGACAGCAGTCGCCCATCGTACTCGGGAAGACCCCATTCGTTGTTCCCCGTGTGAATGGCATCGACCAGTCGTATCATGTCGTCCCAGTGGGTAGTCGAACGAGCGTCGAAGCTTCGGTCCTCCTCAACGACATCGTGGACCTCATGTGCTTTTTGTTTGAGCGAGCGACTGTCGTACCGTGGATTATCTCGAGGCAGAAAGCGTTCATCTTCCGCGTAGGCGATGAAGAGCAGCCTATATAACGTGATGAGCGTCATCCGGTATGTCTCATCAAGTTCGTCTTTCGTCGGGTCACTCAGGTCACGTGCGCCCGCGATTGCCTCAGCTAACTGCGGGACAACGTCGTCGTAAATCCGTTCACGGAGGCGTGCTCCGAGGTCGGCCGCGTAATCCTCCGAGCGCTCCATTATCTCAGCGAGAGTGCCGTCGTCTCGTAGGGCAGCAGCCGAAAACAGCAGCTGCAGGTATCCGCCGTTCTCCTCCGGCAGGAGATCGAGATTAGCCTCCACATAGGTGTCAGTACGACCTCGAGAACCGAATCCAGCATCAGGATCAGTCGTGTAGAGGCGAAGTGTGCGGCCAGCGTTTCCAACGACGTAATCAACTCGCTTATTCTCTGCCTTGTTCAGGGCGTAAGAGATCGGTGTCTGCTTCGAGAAGCGCTCCTGCGGGTATTCGAAAGATTCGTCTTCTTCGAGAAAAATCGCGAGTGCCGTCTGACGACCATCCTCAGTGAGCATATATCCCGGACCGGAGAGTGGTTCGATCTGGTATCCGAGACTCTCTACGAGATCGCGACCGGCTTCGTCAAGACAATCACTGCTTTGCTCAGTTGCACGTTCCCAATCAGCTCTCTTTGGAACCCCAACCCGAAGTTCGTGCGTCGAGAGCAGTCCCTGGTTGCGAATACCAACGAGTTCCTCGTCGATTTGGGCCAGCATTTCATGGAGGAACTGGCGAGCAGCGTGGCGGTCCGGTCTCTCTAAAGCGGCAGCACAGATGCGCTCTATCTGACTGACATCGAGGTCGCGATGCACCGGTGGTGTTTCACCTGAAGGGCCACAGATGCCAACTTTCCCGCTGTAGAGGGTGACGAGTAGGATCGGATTCGCTCGACCGCCTTGACGATTGTTCCACGCCCGCCGCATGACTTCTTTCGTGGGCTTGCTCTGACTCTGCGTCACAACGATTTCAAGCGCGCTCGTGCCATTCCCTATTAGATATCCGTCCGATGTGAGTTCTGCTTGATCGGGTTGCCAGGGACGAAATTGATGAGACGAGAGAAACTCAGTTCCCATTGTTTACTGCAAAAACGGCCACGACTTATTCCTTTCCCGCGTGAGCCACTCAACTATGCATCAACATCTCACAGTACTCTCTTTTCCGCTATTATACCCATGAAACGTTAGAGAATGCTTTCTCGAATCGCACTCTCTGGCGTCCCCTCCTCAATCATACCATGAATATCTTCTTGATCGAATAGAATAATGGTCGGCTCGTCGTCTCGCCGAAGGGATTCCTCAGCATCGGATGTATACCCATCTACGCTGAAGAAATATGCTGCTCGACACAACGTTCGAGTAGCAACCTCCTCAGCCTTCGGGCGAAATTGATTCGCGTCCCCTTGGGTGGCACCACCATCTTGCCACTTATTCTCAACAACGGTCGCACACCCAACCGCGCGAAAGAGCCATTCATCTGCGTCTAAGCATGTGACAACCACATCCACTTCACCTTCAGAACGCTTGTCCTTTACTTGAACGCGGAGACCATCGATTTGACAAAACAGGAGCCCAATAAAGTGGTCAAAATAGCGGCCTCGTGCATGATGATCCTCCATCTGACTCAGCTCCTCGAATTCGTTGCGGAAGTAGCTTGATGGAAGGTTTCGCGCTGATTCCTGAAACCGTTCTAGGCGCTCATGCACTTCCAGAAAAAAATCGAAATCCTCGTCAGGGATTTCATAGATCACCTCCCAATGTCGGGATTCGGCCAAATTGAATCGCTTACCACACATGCAATCAACCATCTTGTCTGGAACATCACTCTGACGACCGAACACACCACCGTGTTGGCTATTGCATTTTGGACAGCGGACCTTCAGCTTCGCTTGAAGAATATTCTCATCGCAGAGGTATGTCAATATGTCCAGTGCGGTTTGCTCGCTAACCTCTGACTCACGTGCGACTATCGGGAGGCGGACATAGTTCGTTCCTGAAGCTCTAGCTTCATTCAGGTACGTTTCTAAGGCCTTGCAGTTTTCTTTGGGGATACTCTCCAGTTTCTTCGAGGACATTGTTGATCACCTCCGTTACTTCGTTCAGTTTCTGTTCCATCTCGATCCTACGGAACGATAACTTGCTCTCTTCCCGATTGATATGGAATTTGGAGCTGTCGTCCAGCTCAACATATCCCATCGTGATTTCGCCACCACGTTCGTTGAGCTCCTTACTCACTCGGGAATCATCTCGGGCATCCTTACGCTCTCCGTTCTTATCCGTCTTTGATCTGAACTGAATAGTGTCGACGGTACTGCCCGCTTCATCGTCGACGCGTACCTTCAGGTTATAGTATTTGTCAACGAGTTCGTCGCCGAACTCCTTCTGGAATTCAATACCAAAATTCGGTGGATAAACCTGCTCATCTTTCGTAAGACCGAGAGATTCAGCCATCTGGCGGCAAATAGTCGCTGGCATATAGTCGTCCGACCCCCGTACCTCCACGAGGTCGGTGTCTGGGCGGATAATAGCGACACAGCGGTTGGTCGAGATTTGCTCATTGTGCAAGCCGGTCACCGGATCACGAGTTTTACTGGATTCTTCGTATCCGAACGAGAGGTAGAGTTTCTCGTTCATTGTTTCATCATGGGCAAGATACGGAGTGCGCAGGTCACTCTCACCGTTCTGCACCATGTTTTTTCTACACGAATCGATGACTCGATCAAATTCGTGATCTGAAATTCCGACGATAATGAAGTAGTTAACAGTCTGTCGGCCCGCGTATTTGAACTGGTCAATTAACGTGTTCAGCTGACCATCAGATAGCTGAACAGCAAGATCTTGAATAAATTCGTCAGACTCTTCCGTTACTTCGATGTCTTGAGCAGCCAAGAACCGCTTCACAGCGGCAGGAGAGAAATCCCGTTTCCGTAGCTTTTTCAGCCGCTCTGCGGCTTTGCCGTTCAAGGAATCCGTCCCTTGGCCCTCCGAGATACCCATTGTACCCCTATCATTAATGTATGTGCTTTCATAAACTTTGAGCCAACGGAGATTGTTGAGAAAGTGCTACCTTCTTAGCCATCTTCGAGCCGGAGTACTCGTTCAGTTTTCAGTTCATACTTGGCGATCTCGGTCGACCTGCACGCTGGACACGGATCATCGAGTGTCTCAACTGTCGTCCCACAGAGATGGCACTCAAGCACGAACTTACCACTCGACTGGTTCAGGAGTTGAGTCACTGTCTTGAGCATAGGAAAGGGTGAAAGAGCGTGTGACGCGCTCTGACACAGGTCGAGATAGAGATAAGCATTCCAATGAGTAATTGGAATGCTTATGTCGATTATTCTACTGTCGAAAAGGTACTCCTTCCTGACCTCCGGTCCAGAACCCCGGTTACTGATATGCTGCACAGAGGTACCAGAAGCCTGCCGCTCAAAGTCGGATTCGACGCTCTCAGCCGACA
This sequence comes from Halococcus sediminicola, assembly GCF_000755245.1. Lineage (NCBI taxonomy): Archaea > Methanobacteriati > Methanobacteriota > Halobacteria > Halobacteriales > Halococcaceae > Halococcus > Halococcus sediminicola. The sequence goes on from NZ_BBMP01000024.1 coordinate 130,739, forward strand.
GCTGTAAGACGACACCCTCGCCAACCTTGGCTGTATCGTGACTCGATCACCGCCCGATCGCTCACTCACCGATCTCGCCGACCTCGTTGCCGAGCACTTCGGCGACTACCGTCAGCCCGACGAGTTCAATCAACTCTCGCTCGTCATCGACAACAGCGATCCGGAGCACTCGACGCTCGTCGTCCACATTGATCGAGAACAGGCAGCCGACCTTGCCGGCCGCGTCGAAACCTTCCTCCGCAAACATGGCGCGCAGACCCGACGTGAGCGCCACACCAGCACCGATATTCACGTGCTCGCAACCCTCGACTAATCCGGACAGCAACCCTCATTGGGTATGAGGGTGGAGCGGTCGTATGTTGCGAGCAGTCACCTCACGGCTGGTTTCGGTGTCGAATCCGCGTGAGGTGTGGCTCATCACGGTCGCCCACGCCGTCAACGAGTTCTATAGCGTCGCGCTGCCGCCGATCCTGCCGCTGTTGGTGAACGATTTCGCGATCACGTACGGGGAGGCCGGCGCGTTACTCACTGTCTTTTTCGCCACCTACTCGATCTTCCAGTTGCCGGCGGGCGTGCTCGCCGATCGGATCGGCCAGCGCTGGCTGCTCGCGGGCGGAATGGTCGTGCTCGCAGCCGGCATCCTCGTCGCGGCGAGCGCACAGGGGTACTGGACCCTCGTCCTCGCCGAGGTGATCGCCGGCATCGGCGGCAGTACCTACCATCCATCGGGGATGTCGATCATCAGTGATCTCGAAAGCGGAGCCACCGAGGGCAAGGCAATGGGCATTCATGGGCTCGGCGGGGTCGTCGGCACCGCTCTCGCCCCGGCACTCGTCGGTGGTCTCGCCGCGCTGTTCGACTGGCGGGTCGCGCTCACGGTCAGCGCTGGCGTGGGTGTCGTCTACGCGGTAGTGTTTCTGGCTGTCTACCGGCCCGAGAGCCGCTCGGACAGCAACGCCTCGATCGAACCAGATGGTGGGACCGACGAGAGGGCCGCCTCGCGGACGACCAAGGAGTCCGGCGGACGGTTGGCCAGCCTGATTGCGGTGCCGCTCGAACCGTGGGTCGCAGTGTTGTTTCTCGCCAATCTCGCGATTGCCACGGAGCTCGGCGCGGTCCGAACGTTCGCGACGTCGTTCCTTGTTGAGCAGGCAGGCACGACTGCCGGTGTTGCCAACGCGATATTCTTCGTGCTCCTCGTCGGCGCTGGTATCTCTTCGCTCGCCGCTGGCTCCCTTGCTGACAGCATGGATCGGCGGGCGCTCGGATTCGGCGCGCTCGCGGCCTCGGCAGTCGCGTTGGGAATGACAGCGATCGTTCCGCTGGTCCCGATTGCGCTGTTCGCGTGGTTTTTCCTCCTCGGCGTTGCGATGTGGGCGGCCCTACCCGCGATGAACGCGATTACTTCTCAGTACTCCGAGCGCGGGTTCAGCGGGAGCCTCTTCGGGGTGATGTTGACCGCGGGATCGCTCGGCGGTGCACTCGGACCCTTGCTGTTCGGTGTCGCCGCCGAACGGTTCGGCCTCGGCGCGGCGTTCCCGCTCGTCGCGCTCATCAGCGCGGGTGGTGCTGTTGCCTTTCTCGGGATGTATCGGATCTGAATGACACACCACCGCACTCGGCCGAACATACCGATCCGTCACAGGGGACACCGCTATAGGTACGTTAGCGATCTACTCGACGGACTCAATAACTTCCCGCGCACATGGGACATTGACCAGCCTTCGTTTCCACGACAAAGTCGTTCGCGGATCTTGTTCACCCGCTCCTCAGACAGCGGATTGCCTCAAAAAATCGTTCAGATAGTTATGAGTTCTCTCCGCTAACGGTGGGACCATGCGGTACGATCACTGACTGGGGCACACAAGTCAGCCCACGGATTCAAGACGATACTCAACGAAACGAGACGTATGGGCGATAATTCGGATAGCTCATCCAGGTTTCTTTCATCGCTTCCAAGCCAACCGATTACGGACGACATCATCAAGCAGATCGGCGAAAGCGAAAACGAGAAGGTCTGTGGAGCGATGGGGTTTCCTGGCTCAACACCCGGAGTGATTGAGGCGTTTCTACTGGATATGGAATCGAAGACCCACGTGATCGTGTTCGATCCGACCGAGGAGCAGTGGCGCGTCTACGAATCCTTCGGCACTGAGGAGATGGGCCACCAGGAAATGGTGGATCGTGCCAGCGAACTCGCCAACGAGTGGCTCGCCGAAAGCCTCTCAGATCGCATCGCGGCCGCAGATGAGACCGACTCGGGAACATGAAGACGCGCTACTACGCGGATGGGGACATTCGGGAGTGGCATGAACACGCGCTCCGACTGCTGAGGACGCTTCACGACGAGCATGGCATCGCAGTCGAGATCGATCGCATTGACGAACAGCACGGACCGATTACGGATTTCCCTGGCGAAGTACGGGATCCATCACCTGAGGAAGTCTACGAGCGTGATCTCAAACGGAATCGGGATCTGAATCAGACCATCGATCCGACACCGTCGGAGGCATTCAAACGGTACGGCTCACTCGACATCGCCGGAAACATCGCGGTCGTCGATGACAAAGGAACCGTTCAGTGGGCCTCAATACTGCCCGGCTATGCTGACGGCTACGGACCGGGTGCCGAATCACAGACAGCTGTAGACTTTCTGGAAGACATTGCCACTACTCCGAGTAACCGGATCTGTGTCGAGTGTCTTCACTTGCTGGACGGTGGCGAGACGTTCTGCCCGGACTGTGGCCACGAAATAACCTAAGTCCCACAGGTTCACTCTTTTCTGCCTGCGCCGCATCTCTTTAACTGTCCCCCCAACACTCCATCGTTTCCGATGTTTCCGCTGGTCGGTTCGAGACACTTTCCCATCATATCCTAACTTGAATTAAAGCAACCCACCTCTTTCCAGTTTAAGCAGAACGGTTTCCTTTCGCGCCTCCAGCACACTCGATAACATATTGTCAATAGCAAATCGAATTTGTTCCTCATTCGAGTTGATCTGCAACCAGTTCTTCAAGGAACGCCCGTCCTTCGATTACGGTTATTGTGTCGCTGATGTCAATCGCAGCCAGCACGTCCTCGATCGCCTGTTCAGCGACCCTATCACTCACGAAGATCGCAACGTGGCTCGTTCCTCCCGTCGCGTACTGATATGCCAGCCCCGCAAGCACGGTATCTGTCCGTTCGATCTCGTCTTCAGTGATGTCATCTGCAGAGAGCGTCGCCATTCGCTCGCGTGTCTTGTCTACCACCTCTGAAACACGCGGCTTCGAGAAGTCGATCCGACCGGACTCCAACCAGCCCGCATTCTGTGCTGCCTGCAGCCGCTCACGCTGATATGCATACGCCTCCGGCCCTTCGCCGAGTTCTTCGGCAACCTGCTTGGGCACTTTGACCGTGAGACCGCGGCCCGTCACGAACTTTTCGAACGCGCTATATTTCTCGTTCTCCGGCCCACCCATCGCAAAGAGGACGCTGCTGTCGATGATAGCCGTGCTCTTGGGCGGAATCGCTGACTCTCGGCTCATCACGCAGGCTGGTCGAGATACGGGTCATACGCGGCAGCCTCCTCAATCACGTCCTGGAGGGCAGTGAACACCGTCATCCCCTCGACAGGATGTACGTCGAGTTTGTTCGCCGCCGTCCGTTGGGTGAAGTCCCCGTCCATAATGCGCAGGGTATAGTGCAGCGCGGCAGCCAGTTTGGCGATGCCCTGCCGGTCGACGAACAGTTCGATGTCCTCCGTGTCGAGCTGTCGGCCGATGGCGTCGATAAGTGTTGGCGAGGCGGCTACTTTCCCCTGTTCGGTATCCAGCAACAACTGAATCGGCTCGACGGACACCCTCGTTGGAGTCTCGTCCTCATGCCGGGTCAGCAGATCCATCTCTTCGAGGCGACCCACGTACTTGTAGGTGGTTGAGTGCGGCATATCGAGGTCCATTTTGAGCGTCTCAATCTCGACTGGCCCCTCACGAAGAATATGGGTGTAGAGTCGAGCCAGTTGAGGCGTGTTCAACAATTCAACATAGGTGAGAAAATCGTTGAACGTCTTCTCCGGATCGGTCTGGGTAGCTCCAAGTTGGTTATCCGATGCCGCCATCACAATACATGTTCCATGTATACCGTATTAACTCTTGCCTCTATCTGGAGGATAGTCGCCAAAGGTTCGTCGGCGCTCTCTCCCCATCGGTCAACCAAATGAGATGGAACTTGATTAGGATGATGTTGTCCGGATATGTAAGCGAATTGTTGATTGCGGCATGGGTACTGGGTTGGTTGCCGAGCAGTTCGAGATCAGTCGGCGACGGGTCCAGCAACTTGCCAAACCCTACCGCGAGATCGGCGAGATTCCCCACCTGGAGACGCCTGGACGCAGATCCTACGCCGAATATCCTGACGACTTCTACGAAATAACAATAGCTGGAGATGCGCTTGACGAGGAGGGGTGGCGACAGGTCGAAGCAGCGATGGCCGAGCGCGCCGTCTTCGCTGCCCAGCTTCTGGTAGAGCAGATGCCCGCTGATATCGAGGAGGCATTTGAAGCGTGCGAATATTCGCTCTTTCCGGACTCCTACAGCGACATGGCGACGAATTGTACCTGTCCCAATTCCGCCAATCCGTGCAAACACCTCGCCGCTGTCTTCTATATCCCCGCTGAGAAATTCGATGACGACCCGTTCCTCATCTTCACGTAGCACGGACAGTCACGCGACGAACTGTTCGCCAAGCTGCGCGAATTGCGGGATGTCGATAATGACCGAGAGCAGTCAGAGGGAGCAAAAGGGCGATGATCGCCCAATCGGGGAGTGTCTCGATGAGTTCTGGGCAGCTGGCGACGCACTCGAGACAGTTTGGATTCGACCCAGGACATCAGCGGTAGCAGATGCCGCTCTCAGCAGGCTCGCTCAGCCACCAGCTGGACTTGACCGGATTCACGGAGAGTTGACGGATGGGTATATCGAAATGACTGATGATGAAGTCTCGTAATAGATGACTGGAGCGTCTACAGCTGTCGCATCGTATTCGAGCAGTTGTGTAGCCGGAGCCAGGTCCAACGTCTCGAAGATTCCTCCACAGTCTTCAGACTCATACTGCTGGCGAACGATACCGGGTTAAGGTTCCCACTAGCTCAGTACACCGGCAGTATTCCTGACTCAGCGTCGGAGCATTCGACGTATGAGTAATCTTCAGGGAATTGGTCTTCAGTCTCAGACTCATCGTCGTGGCGACTAACAGTATGAGTCTCATCACAGAGCGGGCAGTCGAACGCGTCGCCTTCAGCATACTCGGGTTCGTCCGCAAACCGCTTTCTCTCAACTTCCGTCCGGTGAATCGCTTCACGAGGTGACAACGGTGCGGACGCAAACAACGTATCCTCGCCGCGAAAGGTCCGAATAGCCTCGTATGCGTCGGTTAGATCAGTGTGAGGGCGCTTCGCAGTGTACACTCGGTACCATGCCTCGTCATCTTCGACATAGACGGCGGCATTCACCCGCTTAGAGGTGACGATGACGCAGCTGTGCACAGAAACTTGGAGGCCAGCCTCCTCGTCCTCGACCGTGAAGCCGTCATCGACGATGCTCTGAATCCGATCACGCTCTTCCAACGCCTCAATCTCCACCATGGACAAGGGACGCGAGGGAAACGACGACAGCGTCGGATGCTGATCGGTCATGCGAGAAGTATTCACATTCTCAGTATTAGATGTTGGGTCAATCCGGCATCAGCTGATCAGCCGCTGGATCCGGTTATCAGCGGAACGCACTTGCCGTTTATCTCACCCGATCATAATGGAGTCCTCGGATATTATAGTTGAAGTACCGGCCGAGAGAGTCCGCCTCCATCAATTCACGATAGGTCTGTTCAGGGACATCCGTGTACTGATAGATTTTCCCATCCTGGAGTTCGACCTCCAGGAGTTGCTGGTCCGGGTCGTAGCCAACGCTTCTGAGTAGGGAGGACGATACCTGTTTCCGATCCATGCCCCCGGAGTAGCCGCCATAGCGGGAATACCTTTGGTTCACCACTGTTCCAGAGCGGTGTCGGACAGCAGGAGCTTTGCGTGTTCGCTGCGCTGACTGCACAGAACGGTAGCACGGTCGTTGGATGCAGCTTTTCTAATGAGGGACGAACACGTGATCCGGCCGATGTTTGCTCTCCTCGCAGTCCTTACCCCGGCCGTCAACGTATTACGCCATGAGGTGTAAATTCATACCATAGAGAGTTGGCAACGTATGGGACAGACAATCCTCGTCGAAGAGACTAACTGTATCCCGGCAGACGCGACTGTCTACCACTACGACGAACTTGACGAGAACGCCAAACACTGTTTTCCCCACCTGCTTGACGACGAGTCCTGGACAACGGGGCTTCCACCAGCGGTCAGACACGAACTTGCGGCGTGTGATTACGTCAAATTCACTAGCTACTACCGCATCCGGGCTGAATGACCTCACTACAGGGTCAGTAGACTGATCAAGCCATGGGAGTAGACAGAGACGAAGAGCGGGACGAACGCATTGAGATGGAGATCATCGTCGATACCTACGGTGCCGAAGAGCAGGCAATGGGCTGGAACGCCTATCTCGACGATACGCTGGAGTTCCCGTTCGAAGCGCGCTGTCGCACCGAGCGCGAGGAATCGCCCCTGGAGGAAGGCGAACCCGTACGCGTGGTTGGAATGCCCACAACAGACTCAACGCTGAGCCAGCAGTTCGTGACGATTGAGTGGAAGAACAGAGAACTTGGTGTGCCACTCAAGCAGCTCGAACCAGTCGACGCCAGTAATACCACCGAACAAGCGGTCGCAGACTGGCACTACTGGCTCAAGCGCTAATAGACGTGGCGGCGACACCCGGTGGGATCATCCACCATTCGAGAAGGACAATCAGTGACCAGCAGAGAGTGACTGGATTGCATATGCTTCAGCGAGCTCAACCACATCGTAGACGTGGATACCGGTTTTGAACCAGAGCACCCGCTCAGCTTCAAGATCAATGTCCTCGCTCGTGCAGTCCAGTTCTTCGGACACCGCGGGCACCAGATTATCCACATCTGCTTGACGGATCTTGGAGAGTTTCTCATCGAGATATTCGGGCGTCCAGAAGCCCACGATCTCGAGAATCGCCCGGCGGCCGTCAGGATGTTCCAGCGCGAAATCCGGCAACAGGACCTCCGCTCCCAGATCGATCACGTCATCCTCGCGGACCAGTTCCCACTCCGTGTTCGACCGGTTCCACTTGTCGGCGAGCGTGCGTTCGAGGTCGCTGTCGAACTGGCTCCCACCGCTGTAGTGCGTTTGGAGTCCCACTGTCTGATCCAGCGTCAGTTCTCGTGTTTCGTTGGCTGACTCGTCGGTGAGAATCTCCGCGGTAAGCTCCCACCGCTCGCAGTGGGGCAACGCCGGCAGGAAGTTCGCCATCCGAATGCCGTACTTGCGTGACTGCCGGAACAGCGAGGCTGGACCGTCCAAGATCGCTTCGTACCCCTCCGCGAAGTCCGTACTCGAGACGCGCTTGCCGTGTTCGTCGATCGGATAGATCCGGTGCATCAGCCCGAACAGCTTCACATAGCTGAACACCGTCGCAAACTGGTCCCACACTCGAATACGCAACTCGGTCGCGTCGTAGAGCACTGCCTGCGCGAGCGCGAGGTTGTACCGATGCAGCAGCCACTCGACAGTGAGTTGCTTGCCTGTGTACGTTTCCTCGCTCTGGCCAGTCAACTGAGTCATACTGGTCGTCCCATCAGTATCCAGTTCGACCGACTCGGCGACCTGGTCGCCGAAGCGCACGAGGCGATTGTTCGCGTCGAGGTCCGCATACATCCCCTGGTGACACTCCGCGAGTGAAATGCCGAGGTCGTCAGCGACCGACGTGTAGATGTCGAGCTTCCGCGTATCCGCACCGAGCGTCGGCTGTCGAACGATGGGATACGCGTCATTCGCCCGCTCGAACAGGCGTTGGCGGATCTCGCGCGGCTCGGCTGCCGCTACCGTTTCGAAGTCGCACTCGTCGCGCAGCAATTTCGCCAACCCCTGGATGATCTTGTAATCGGTATCCGCCACCGTCAGTTGGTCGACCGCGGTGTCGAGATCGGCCTTCGGCTCACCAACGTGTGTCTCGAACAGCTCGATCAACTCGCTCGCCGTCTCCCGGTACCGAGCATCGTCGGGATCGATGAACAGCGGCGTCACCTCGCCATCGGATGTCCGCGAGCGCGCGAGATCGGCCGTCAGCATGGCTCCGGTCTCACTGTGTTGGTCATGGTCGCGGTCACGCTTCTGCCTCGACGCCTTCGCGGCGGCGCTGGGAGACGTAGTTCTCCATCGTGTCCGTGGCGATGATCTCGTAGAGCCGCGCGGGTTGGCGCTCGTCTGTGGGTCGCAGGATGCGACCGAGACGCTGGGCGTACTGGCGTTTCGACGCGCTTCCAGAGAGAATGATCCCGACGTTGGCGGCCGGGACGTCGATGCCCTCGTCCAGCACCTGCGAGGTTGCCAAGATCGAGTACTCGCCGGTTCGGAATCGTTCGAGGATCTCCGTGCGTTCGTCGGTTTTCGTCTGATGAGTGATGCACGGGATAATGAACTCTTGAGAGATCTCGTAGGCGAAATCGTTGTTCGCGGTGAAGATGATCGTCCGGTCGTCGTGATGGCGTTTGAGCAGTGTATCGAGCGTATCGAGTTTCTTCGTGGCGGTGCGCGCGAGTTCCTCGGCGCGTTGCTTGGCGATCAGTGCGCGCCGACCATTGGAATCGTACGAAGTATGCGCGAGAAACTCCTGATAGCCTTCGGCTTTCCAGAGGTCGAAGTCATGCGTATCGACGTACTCGCGATAGATGCCGTACTCCTCGTCGTACTGTGAGCGCTCATCGTCGGTCAACTCGACCTGCATGTGGATGGTTTCGTACTCGCTGAGGTACTCGCCAGCGAGTTCGTCGACCTCCTCTTCGTAGACGACGGGACCGATGAGGCCCGTGTCTTCGAGGAGCTCGTGGGCATCGTCGGCGCGTTCGTAGGTGGCGGTTAGTCCGAGACGATAGGGCGCGATGGTCATCTCGGGGATCTGTCTGTAGGTCGGAGCTGGCAGATGGTGAATTTCGTCTGCGATCAGCAGCCCGAACTGGTCGCCGTACTCGTCGATATAGCGATACGCGCTGTCGTAGGTCGTGACTGTGATGGGCCTGATCTCGTGGGTGCCGCCACCGAGCACGCCGACCGCCTGTCCGGCTCCATCTTCCCTCTGACGGGGAAGTTGGTCGCCGAAGGCGTTGGTGAGCGTCGCATGCCACTGGTTCATCAGATCGATCGTCGGCGCAACCACGAGCGTGGCGACACCAGCGTCGGCGATTACCTGGATACCGAGAAATGTCTTCCCGCTCCCAGTTGGGAGGACGACGCTGCCTCGACGATCATTGGCTCGCCACGCATCGAGCGCCGCCTGCTGGTACTCGCGTGGTTCGATCTGGAGCGCGGGATCGAGAGCGAAGGCGGGATACGCCCGAGCTGTGTCCTCAAGCGTAACAGTAGCCGACTGGATCGTCTCTTGGTCGACTGATTCCTCTACCGCGGGGCCGGGGATATCGTCATCCCATGTGTCGGCCCATTCGAGCAGGCTACGATAGCGATATGCGGGTGCGCGGTAGTCGCCAACCCGATCGTCCCACTCCGCGTACGGAACCTCCTCGCTGGCCTCTTGAAGTAGGAGTGTGCCTCCGTCGAACTCGATCCGCATCTGGCAAATACCACAGCCGCAATCCAAATAAACCATACTGATTGGTGGAGGGACGTTCGGTTTCGGACCATCTACCTCTGTTTCTGCGGGTACAGGGTGACGGGTGGGTCCGTCGGGTACAGAACCACGGCCGTCAGCGTTCGAGCCAGTACTGCCAGTCGGCAATCGCTTGTTCAGTGGTACTGCCGACGTCGACAGGCTCAAGTTGCTCAAGAGGCACGCCAAGTGTTCTGTCCATCCACTCGATCGTCGCGAACTGCTGGCTGAGAGTCGGCTCTGTCGATGACATTCCAACTACGCGTACGGGTTCGCCTTCCTCCAGGGGCGATTCCTCGCGCTCGGTGCGACAGCGCGCTTCGAACGGGAACTCCAGCGTATCGTCGAGATAGGCGTTCCAGCCCATTGCCTGCTCGTCCGCATCGTAGGTATCGACGATGATCTCCATCTCAATGCGTTCGTCCCGCTCTTCGTCTCTCCCGGAGTGTGTCATCGCCCATCAGTACTCAGCCCAGACGGAAGATGCTCAGGTCGGCCGAACCCACCCACCGGCCTGTCCAGAGTCGCTCAATCGTCACCGCAAACGTACAGCTACCACGGGCTGCCAATACAACCATCCCGAGGAGTTACGCGGCTGTGTCGCGAACCCCTGCGTATGGATCGCACACCAGCGGCATTCTCCGAGGCTCTCTGGTCCGGTGACACCAAGCAGGCGAATCGCGCAATCGATGAACTTGACCAGATGGAGCCCGAAGAACAAGCGGAACTGTTCGATGAAGCGTTCGAGATCTGCCGAGAACTATATGCAGACGGGAACGGGTACCAACGTCAATCCGCAATTCGCTTTGCAGCCGAACTGTATCCACGATTGGCACTCCGAACAGTTGGCGCGGAGTTTACTGACGATGCGCTTCCGGGTGAGCACACGACCGAGGAAACTGCGTCACATCGACAGCGACTTCGAGAGCTGTATCTCGAAGCACTCACCGATGACGACGGCCGCGTTCGGCGCGCAGCAGCCAAGCATATCAAAATTCTCGGGCTATCGGCCACCATTATCGACGCCGAAGACGAACTTGATTACCTTCTCGAAGAAGTGAAATCACTCAAGTCGGACTACCCAGGCTCGAAACAAAAGCACATCCAACAAGCGTACGAAAACATTGCTGTCCATGCCAACGAGTCGGCATTCGCTCTCTCAAACGCAGTGCCTGAATCTCTCAAATGGGATAGCGACTCTCAGGAATAGTAACCACAGCCCATCTTATCAAATTCCGCGTTCGCCCTCAACGATTGCTCTCTTCAAGTGGTCACGGCATGCCATCAACGCAAGCGTCACGCTAACAACGACGTCTACATCCTCCCCACTCTCGAATAGTCCCTCTCGGTCCTTGCCCCGATTAGGCCGGAACCGCCGAGAGCATCCCACGAACAACACTCGCCAGTTCCTCAACTTCCGCCTCACGGAGGCGTTCGTCACCCAGCACTAACCGCAGTCGTGGACGCCCGACATCAATCGGCACTTTCTCCGTCTCGATCAACCCCTGCTCTTCGAGGCTGGTTTTCGTCCGTGAGAACGTCGCCTTGCTCGCGACGCCTACATCCTCGCCCCACTTCGAGATATCGTACAAGAGTTGCTCGTGTTTCGCCGCCACGAGCAAGCCCGCCGCCACCTCATCGACGTCGCCTTCGTCACGCATACTCCCAGGTGAGTCCAGTACCGTCCGAAAGTCCGACTCGACCTCCGAACCGAACTCATCAGCAAGCGATTCTAACACGCGCGAGCGCGCTGGTGTCCGTAGATCGAGTCCTTCACCGTTGTCCCAGAGACCGCTCCAGCGCTCGCGAGCCGCCTCGACGAACTCCTCGTCAGTAGTGACGAGCGAAGCAGTATGCTCGTCGCCCGGCTTGACGAGCGAGACTACCGCTTCGGTGGTTACCAACAGCGTGCTCTCTAAGTACTCACTCGCTGCTCTCACTTCGAGAGTGTCCACTTCGATCAACTCCGCAGCTTTGCTCGCCAGCACGAAATCCTCCCGGATCCATTTCAACACGTCTTCCCGGGCGAGCAAGCGCACTTCTGGCGGATCCTCGCTCTCCGCGAGCACATCGACGAGTCCCCGCGTCGATTCTTCATCGAAACCCACTGCAAGCACCTCTCCACCTTCCCCATCGAGGATCTCGCAAAGGCTCTCACTCATTGAGGTCTTCACTCGGTGCGAACTGAGCGTCATACAGCGAAAAGTAGCCCTTGAGCCCATATCAACCTTTTAGTTGTATTAAAATTTAGTCACCACGAAGGAATATGGTAGAGAAACACACTCAACTGTGTTCGGGAAGTCACTTACTTCTCCGCTTGCCCTCGAAAAGCCAGAAATCAAGCCTCCCAAACAGCCAGATTAGCCACTGATGCCTCCTTATGTAACAACCGAGAGCGCACAAGATCACCGAGAGTTACATAAGGCAACCATCACACGAAGGTGGAATCCAACCGCCGAAATTCGAAATCAGCCGTCTCCTCGTCTTACCCTTGTTCTGGCTGTGTCTCAAACGAACTCGCTGGCGAAAACTCGGTTAGCTCCTCTATTTCCTGCTCTAAGCGTTCGACTTCTTGGCGGAGGACATCTGCCTCGGGATCGCCGCTGACTGCCAGTCGGTCTTTCAGCCCCTGTAAGCGTGTTTCCTTGCGCCCTTCGTCGACCTCCGCTTTCCGGACGTACTCACTCTCACTCACGTCGTACACGTCGGATTCGGAAACGGGGACGACATCCAGCGCTTCCTCGACTTTCGAGCGGTCGACACCCAGTAGTTGCTCGCGGCCGATGCCAGTCTTCGCGAACGCTTCGAGCACTTCTCGATCATCTTTGAGCGAGCGGTTCCGGCGCGTCGTTCGCTGGACCGACCCGTACTGGCCGTGCATCGGTCGGTCGTGCCCGACGCGCTCTAAGAGGACGTCAGTCACGTCCTTGCGCAGGTCGTTCGCGTTGCGCTGAACATCCGACAACAACGTGTAGAGGTTGACCAGCACGGGCGTCTCGACGCTTTCGAGTGCGCTCATGTCCTCGCGTTCGAGCACATCGATCAGCAAGAGCATATCCGAGTAGACATCGATGTCCGGCTCCTCACGCTCTCGGTCCTGTTCATTACTCATGTCCGCGCCCGCGTTCATCGACAAGTGCGGTGCATCGTCCAGCACGGCGCTCTCGTCGGCCTCGGCGAGTTCGGTCAGCGTGCCCTCGCGCTCGTTGAGCACGTAGCGCGGGTGGAGAGCGAGCACCGCCGCGTACGGTTCGGCTTTCGGTGGAAGACGTTCGAGTTCGTAGCCATCGCTCGCGTCGCGTGCGTGTTCGGCGAGCGATTCGAACTGCTCGCGTTGCAGGGGTTGGGAATCGCTCGAATCAACGTCCTCGATGACGATGCGCTGGTTCTGTACGTCGGTGATCCGGAACCGCTTCGAAGCCAGCGGTGTGATAAGCGTCGCTTCGTCAGAGAGTTGCTCACACCGCTCGCAGAGTGTTTCCCACGTTGCACCGAACGGAATCGCCATACTCCGACTCAGAGACTCACGGTCTAAAGAACCGTGGGCTACACGCCGGATTCCGAGTCCATCGACCGTCGATCTGGAGACTCCCCGCTCTCGGAGAGAAAGAGAGAAGCTACTCTGTTCAGGGGCTGATCTCGTAGTATGCGATCTCAGCCGAGTCGCAGAGTGGGCACGAATCGGTCTCCGGTTCGACGTTCGCTCCACAGTTGCGGCACTCGACGACGTGCTCCTGTGTCGAGCGTGAGAGTATCCGTTTGACTGTCTGTATCATGAGAGGGAAAGAAAGCGTGTGACAGCACTCTTTAGAGGTCCGGACTGCGGTCCTCAGCGTGGATAGCTCCCAACCAGTTATACAGAGGTCGGCTAGCTAGATTCGTCATGCACAGTTATCTGTGAAATTTAGGCTGCCGAAGTTGGTTTCGGTATCTGTCGCACATGAGATGTTCATCTGCCGGACTTCAGACGACACGTCAATGATCCGGTGTTGGCGATGACACACTCGGCAGGGGGAGGCTAACCATATCAATCGGGCAACCGGTGTGGAGTTCGGCGATGGCCTCGGTCGCCTGTGGGGCATGCCGTGACTGACCACGACGTTGCGCGGCAGGCAGATCCCTAGTTTTGTCGAGCAGTGCCCCTCTCGCTACCAGGTCACCAAACCGTTTGTCCTCCGCTGCCGGCTCTCGCCCGGCGAACAATAATACGCACCCCGCGGGTAGCGCCGTCAATGAACGTCGCACTCGTCGTGATGGACACGCTGCGTTTTGATGCCTTCCGCGAACAGTTCGACTGGCTGCCGGGGATTCGATTCACGAACGCATGGGCGACGAGTCACTGGACCGTCCCCGTTCACGCCTCGTTGTTCGCCGGGAAGTACCCGAGCGAGCTCGGCGTTCACGTCGACAACCAAGCGCTCGACTGCCCGGAACCCGTGATCGCGGAACAGCTCAGCGAGACCGGCTACACGACGCATGCGTTCGCCAGCAACATCATCCTCGCCAGACCGTTCGGCTTCGACCGCGGGTTCGACGAGTACACCGGTACGTGGAAATTCCGTGCGCTCTCGGGCGACGTCTTCGACTGGGAGGTATTCGCCGACGAGCAGCAGGGACCGGCCGCCTACGCACAGGCAGGCTGGGACTGTCTTACTGAACCCTACGAGACGTGGCCATCGCTCGCACGCGGGGCGCGCGTCGCGCTCGATCGCGTCGATGAGCCGCCGGGCCACGAAACACAGGAAGCGCTTGATTACGTTCGACGGACGGAGTTCGGCGACCGCGAGTTCCTGTTCGTCAATCTGATGGACGCGCACATGCCGCATACGCCACCCGAGAGCTACCGGACCGCCGAGACCGACGAACCGTACGAGACGGCGACCGAGTACAACGGCTTAGTCGCGACTGCCGGCGATGGTCCCGATACCGGTTCTTCCGTGCTCAAGCAGGCCTACGACGACAGCGTGCGCTATCTCTCGGACGTGTATCGGAAGATGCACGCCGAGCTGCTGGCCGACTTCGACGTGGTCGTCACGCTCTCCGACCACGGCGAACTGTTCGGCGAGCACGATGTCTGGCAGCACTCCTATGGTGTGTATCCCGAACTCACACATGTCCCGTGCGTGATTTCGGGGGAGGGAATCGACGACGCGACCCGCACCGAGCCGGTCAGCCTGCTCGATGTCCACCGGACGCTGCTCAATCTCACGGGTATCGAGGGCGAGTCGTGGGGGAACGGACTGCTCGACGCGAGTGACCCGACCGTCACCGCCGATCCGACCCCGCGGGAGTGTCTCGTGGAGTATCTCGGGCCGAACCCCCGTAATCGAGAGAAGATCGAGCGGCTCGGCTACGACCCGACCCGATTCGACGAGGAGTTGTTCGGCATTGCGGCCGGCTCGTCGTACGGCTATGAGACGACCGATGGCTTCCGCGTCGCCGGCGACGCCGACGAGAGCGCGCTCCAAGAGCGACTCGCCGAACGCCGCGCGGAGATCGACCGGCGCGACGCGCGCTCCGAGCGCGGGGTTTCGGAAGCGACGCGCCGGCAGCTCGAACAGCTCGGCTACGCCTAGTCGCCGACGGCCACCATCCGTGAGAGCTCGTCGGGCTGGGCCTCGGCGAATGCTTCGAGCGCGGCTCGCTGGTGGTCGGGCATGACTTCGAGCACGACTGTGCCCTCGAACTGGCGGTCGAGCAGCCGCGCGGTCGCCACGAGGTCGATATCGCCCTCGCCGAACGCCAGTCCGTCCTGGGTGGGCGTCGAATCACAGACATGGACCAGTTCGGTCTGGTCGCCGTATGTCTGGAGGAGTCCTTCGAGTTCGTCCAGATAGTCGCGTTCGGCCATGAACAGGTGGGCGACGTCAAGGACGAGGTCGTGACCCGGCCGCAGGACCATATATCTGAGGTGACGGGCGCTCACGCCGGTCTTGTTCTCGTAGCCGTACGGCGATTGCAGGTCGAGCGCTTCGAGATCCGGCGTGTCGACGTGGTTGATGTAGCACGAGTGGAAGACGACGTACGCATCGAACGCCGCCGCGAGGCGGTCGGTCCGATGGAGGTACTCGTGCTCTTCGAGCGGGACGTGCGGCGTGTGCGCCGACACCACCTGCACGTCACCGTCGGCGACGGTCTCGACGGTCTCATCGACGGATTCGAGGTGATCCCGTTCGAGATACAGTTCCACCGCCTCGAACCCTCGGTCGGCCGCGGCGGCGAGCGCGTCCGATTCCGGTGGGCATTTGCCGGCGACCAACATTGCCCCAACTCGACCACCCAGCGACCTATCGTGACCACCTGCATGTGAAAGGGCTACTTTACAGTTTCCGGATTAACAGTAGCTTTCCGCCGGGGCCACCGCTACCCGGCGTCGGTCGGTCGGACGACCAGCTCCTCCACGTTCACGTGAGGCGGTTGTGCGAGCGCATACCGAATGGCTGCGGCGACATCCTCGCTTTCGAGCGTTCGCATGGACTCTACCAGCGCCTCGACGTCCGCCTTCGTTTCTTCGTCCGGGACGTGTTCGGGGAGTTCGGTGTCGGTCGCACCCGGTTCGAGGAGCGTCACGCGAACCCCGTCGTCGGCGACTTCCGCACGGAGCGACTCGGAAAACGCTGCCACGCCCGCTTTCGTGGCCGCATACGCGCCGAAACTCGCGCCCGGATCCTTCGTGGCGTCCGAGGAGAGGGCGACGACATGGCCGCCATCTCCCTCACGAAGCGCGGGGAGAGCCGCGCGCGTGGCGTTCATCGTCCCGAGCAAGTTGACCCCGACCATCCGCCGCCAGTCGTTGGGGTCGGCGCGGGCGACCGGCGCGAGTAGCATCACCCCAGCACTGTTGACGAGCGCATCGAGCCGCCCGAACGTCGCGGTCGTTTTCTCGACCATCTCCTCGATAGCCGCCTCGTCGGTGACGTCCGTGGGTATCGATAACGCCTCGCCGCCGTCGCTCTCGATTCGCTCTTCGAGCACGTACAGGCGGTCTGTCCGGCGGGCGGCGAGCGCAACGCTGGCTCCCGCCGCCGCGAGCGTTCTGGCCGTCGCCGCGCCAATGCCTGAGGAAGCACCCGTAACGAGCGCCACCGTCCCGTCGAGATAATCGATCGAATCCTCCATTGGTCGGAACACTCCCGCTGAACGAATGAACCTATTCCCCAGCCCGGGGGGTCTGCCCGCCAGAGCGTACCGAGAGCACGCGCTCTTTGACCTCGCGGTCAGGACTGTTCTCGCGGACCAGTACGTTTGTTCGCGTGGCGATCTGTGCGAGGTGCGGAGATTCTTCGTGATCGGAGTGGTGAGCGTCGGCAAGGGCTTCGATGGGAAGACGTCCACCTCGAAGATCGCTATGCGACGGTCTTCGCCAAAAAGCAGCGCCTCGACGACCGAAACTTCCCCCAAGCCGGTGATTCATCCGCTACAAATGTACCAGAAAGTCCTTGACGCACCGAACGAAAGCTGGCCGGTGTTTCCCTCATTACATCGCCCGACGCTGCTCTCTCAGCGGGTGAGAGACGAGTTGGACAGTCGTGGATATACCGACATGGAGATCGAGGAGATGCGCACCGACCGTTCGTTAATCGAGGTCTGTGTTGAGTACGACTCGAACCGCCGTCGATAACGACCGATGCAGGACGGCACGTGCTCAAGTGCCTCTGTGAGGAGGCAGCTATCGAACTCGATAACGACGAGGAGTATCTCATGCCTCACGGTGCCCGGCGTGGTGCTGGCGAGGTTCTCGTGCACACATCAGGGCATGCGGCCGCCGCCCGTGCACTCGATAACTCCGAGGAGATCGTTCGTGAGCACTACTCGCATATCGAAGCTGGCGATCTCGCTGACCAGATGACCAACGCGTTTGAAGAGGCAGATCAGCAAAGTGGATCCAGCAGCAAGTGAAATGGGCATAGGTCACTCTCTGGATTAGTCCATGAATTAGGAGTAGGTTTATCCATCCCATCTGCAGAACAGTGTGTGGAACGTAGCGTCGCCATTGGAAGATCCATTGTCGGTAGTTCCCAATCGGGTTGAGAAGCGGAGCTAAAGCATCGGTCTGATTGGAGCAGATGTCTGGTTGAGTGAATGTGCTACAGCTACCCCAACCAGACGGATTCCTTTCAGCGTGGGACGTCAAAGGTGTAGCGGCGGATGTGATCGGAGAGCTTCCCCTGCCAGGGATCGAGGGCTCGCCCCCTCGATCCTGGCGACATCTGGTCCGTCGTTATCCTTGCCAGCACCAATCAGAGCTCCGTTCGAGAGGTTTGTGCCGAGAACCACGAGGCTCCCTGCGACGATACTGTCTTCGACTGGCTCCATACGCTTGATCGAGGCTGGCTCGAATTCGCCGCTAACCTGCTGTTCATGCAGTTGGCCATGACGATCCTCGACCCTGAGCGGTCGAGGATCGTCTCCATCGATTTCGTCGATAACCCCTATCACGGGACCTACAGCGACGAGATAGGCGAACTTTGTCGAATGAGCCCTAAAGACGGTACCACGACCTGCCACCGATACTGCACCGCCTACCTCGTCTCGAACGGCAAACCGATCACGCTCGCGATGACGTACGTCCGCAGCGACGAGAAGCAAGCCGACGCGGTCGAGCGCGTCCTCGACCGCGTCGAGGCCTATCCCTTCGAAATCGAGCTGTTGCTGGCTGATTCCGGCTTCTACAACGAGCGCATCATCCGCCGCTCACGCGAGATTGCTGCGACAGTCGTGCCGGTCGCCGAGAAAGGCGACCGGCTCGAAGAGAAACTCGAGACGCACAAATCGTACATGACGACCTACCGGATGTACAAAGACAGCGAGCGGGAACTACGCTTCCCGCTTGCGGTTTCAGTTTCGTATCAGAACGGCGATCGCGGCAAGCATGGTGAAGTGGTCCGAGGGTACGCGGCGTGCGATCTGGACGATCGCACGCCTGCACAGGTCGAACACTGCTACCGAAAGCGATCGGCGATCGAATCCAGCTATCGGTTGTTTCGGAGCGCACGAGCGGTAACGGCCACGAAAGCCCCGATCGTGCGGTTGGCGTTCGGTGTGGGGAGGTTCCCCAACGAAAACTTATGGCAGGTGATACAGCTTTCCCTTAACAACATCTGAATCTGCCAACGCTATGAGATGTTTGTTTTGGGGTGGG
>NZ_BBMP01000025.1 GCF_000755245.1 Halococcus sediminicola
GGTCGACGACGGATTCTGGCTGTACGGCAGCATACCGGTTTGGATCACTTGACTGCCGCCAAATCAGATTTCGAGCCTCGAGTCCGTTCACCACGTCGTAAATACGGCCTTTTGGAACACCACTTGTATCGGAGAGCTCAGCCGCGGTTACTGATCCGGTGACCAGAAGCGTCCGATAAACCTTCTCCTCGTAACTTGAGAGCCCAAGTTCGCCCAGTACCGTCATCAATTGTTGTTGGGCACCCAAACGAATTGTAAGTGCCGTTTTGTTTCAATAGGCGTATATCGAAGACTTCGGGATATAGCGATATGCATCCGTACATGCTGCTCGCTGGTGCAATACTCTCCGAACTAATCGGGACAACTGCCCTCAAACTCTCCGAGGCATCCGTTCTAGGCTAACTCGGAAGCAGGCGAAGAACGCCAGCCGTTAGCGCTCTGAGAGGCCGGTGGGAAGTGTATGCAGCTTCCACCGGATTCGGTAATCGAGGAACGGTTGGTGAAGACGTTTCCGAACACCCGGCTGCGCGAGCTTGCTCGCGCAACCGGGCTGATCCAACGCGAGAGCGGGAAACTGAAAGCTGACGCTCTTTTCTGGTCGCTCGCTATTGGCTTCCTCTCTGGCAACTACAGAACTCTCGAAGAGTTCCGGCAGGAGTACATCGACACCTTCGGCGGGTCGCTCGAATACTCCTCCTTCCACGAGTGGTTCATGCCTTCTCTCTGTGAGTTCCTTCGAGAGGTCCTCCAGCGCGCGCTGGAGGACCTCGAACACGAGAATGACCGTCTTCAGGGTCGCTTCGAGCAGTTCCGTGAGGTCTTCATCGCCGATATGACCGTCATTACGCTGTATCAGTCGTTATTCGAGACGTTTCCCGGCTATGGCGACGACCACGCTGGAGCGAAGCTCCACGTGGTCGAAGCCGTTAGTAGCGGCCTCCCGGCTGAATTCAGCATCACTGACGCGCGCACGCACGAGTTCACGCAACTCTCCACTGGACCGTGGGTAGAGAACGCGTTGCTGCTGTTCGATCAGGCCTACTTCGATTACCGGACGATGGACCTGATCGACACCAACGGCGGCTGGTTCCTCACGCGGCTCAAACCCAACGCAAACCCGGAAATAACGGCTGAACTCAGGAAATGGCGTGGCGACGCCATTTCCCTCGAAGGCAAGCAGGTGCAGAATATCCTCGACGATCTTCACCGCGACGTCATCGACGTCGACGGTGAAGTGGGGTTCAAACGTCGCATCTACAACGGCACGCGGAGCCGTGCCGTTGAGACATTCCGTGTCGTCGGCGTTTGGAACGACGAGGAGGAGCGCTACCACCTCTACATCACGAATCTGCCCGCAGAAAATTACTGCGCGGCTGATATAGCGAAGCTCTATCAGGCGCGCTGGGAGGTGGAGCTTCTATTTCGGGAACTCAAGACCACGTATGGACTCGACGAGCTCAACTCGGGAAAACCGGAGGTAGTGGAAGCGTTGATCTTGATCGGGCTGCTTTCGTTGGTGGTAAGCCGCACTCTGAGAGAGCTGTTCATCGAGATCATCGAGGAACAGCAGGATGACGACAGCGACGACGTTGAAGCGTCGTCGCTTCTTCCTCGGGAGCGGTGGGCACGGGCGTTCGGTCGGCGAAGTGACCGGATTCTCCGCCGAGTCGCCAAGCGACTCGGCTACGAACCGCCGAAGTTGGTCAAATCACTGCTCAACGATGCGTTGAATCCGAACGCGCACCGCATCTCGTTGCTCGACGAGGTGCAGCACGAACCGTTCGCCGCTGATCTCGCGTAATCCGGCGCGACGCGCCGGATTCGTGAGGTTCCCCAGCTACAGCACTCGGGTTCATCGAAGATTTTGGAGCGCTCACGCCGATGAGCGCTCCTGAATACGTCTTCATCGGTGAATATCGCCAACAGGCGTTCCGAATTTCTCATCGAAGAGCGGAGTTCAGACCAATTCGTCTCGATCACGATGGGATTAGCCTAGAACGGATGGGGTTCAGCTGTATCTTCGATATTGAGTCCACAAGCGGCGGTGAACTAGTCAAGATGGTTGTCACGGCCAATGAGAGGGGGAGTGTATTGATCCAAGAGGAGAAATGGGATTGTGAGACTCCCGTGAGAGTTGAGATCAGTATGTCGCCGATCCCGTGTCGGCGACATACCGAAATGGCTCACAACGATCCTTATCAGGCGTCCGAGTACCGAATCAGATCGAGCTCTGCCAGCTGTGCCAAAAAGTACGACAGGGTGTCGCCGACGGGCTCGATGCGCTCTTCGGGGACGGTCGCGGCGAGTTCGTCGGCGAGCTCGGCCACCGTGGTCTCGCCGTCGCAGTGACACCAGACGACACTGCCGACCGAATCGAGTTCAAGTTCGCGTTCGGTCGGTGTGTCGAACAAGTCAAAGAACAACTTGTCGACGCGGTTCCGCGGCCGGCGCGGCCGCTGGATCGTCACGCTGGGGTTACCATCGACGTGTTCACAGTTCCAATCCTCGGTCGTCCGGATTGGGGTCACGCTTTGAGACTGGCCCGACATGGCGCTCAGTATAGCTCCTCCGTATCGCCCGTATCTTTCGCCCCGCGAATCGTGCTCGCGGCGATGAACGTGAGCAGTCCGCCGACGGCGGCGACGCCGAGCCACAGCGAGAACTGGTTGCTGATGCCGACTGGGAACGGGATCTCGCCACCGGAACCGACACCGAGAATGCGGATCGCGCCGACGACGATGCCCATGATCGCTTCACCGGCAATCAGGCCCGCGGCCACGATACGACCGTTAAGGGTGGCCCGTTCGGTCGCCGCCTCGTCGCCCGTCCGCTCGACGTAGCGAGTGACGACTGCCTTCAACACGCCGCCGAGGAAGATCGGCGTCGCCAGGCTGATCGGGAGATACATTCCGACCGCGAACGGCAACACCGGAACGTCCATCATAATGAGGATGACCGCAAACGTCGCGCCAATCAGCACCATCCCCCAATTCGCGGTCCCGTTGAGGACGCTCTCGGCGATCAACGCCATGAGCCCGGCCTGGGGCGCGGGGAGGGTCTGACTACCGAGCCCGTAGGCTTGGTTAAAGAAGACGATAATCCCGCCAGCGAACAGCGCCGATAGTCCGATTCCGACGAGTTGGGCAATCTGCTGTTTTCGCGGTGTCGCGCCGAGCAGATAGCCGGTCTTGAGGTCTTGTGAGGTGTCGCCAGCGACTGCAGCCGCGATGGCCACGACCGATCCCGTGACGAGCACGACGACTGGGTCCGAAACGCCGATAGAGCGGAGCACGACCGCGGCGATCAGGATCGTCGCGACGGTCATTCCCGAGACGGGGTTCGACGAACTCCCGACGATGCCGACGAGATACGAGGAGACCGCGACGAACAGGAACGCCGCGAGCACTGCGATGACCGCCCCCAACAGCCCGACGCGGACCTGGGGAATGACAACAAGCAAGATTGCGACGATGGCCGCGCCGACGACGACGATCGCCATCGGGAGGTCGCGAGCGGTGCGTTTGTAATCCGTGTTCCCGTTGAGCCCCTCGCTGAACTCCGCACTCGCCAACCGGATAGCGTCGAAGATCGTTGAGCGCATCGAGGCGATCGCGTACAGCCCGCCGACGATCATTGCGCCCGCGCCGACGTAGCGGATGTAGCTGCTCCAGACAGCGTTCGCCTGCTCGAACAGCGTCCCGCCGACCGCATCGGGCGGCACCATCCCGCCGGTGACGAGCAGCGGGATCAGCATCATCCACGAGACTAGGCCGCCACCGAGGATGTACGCCGCGATGCGCGGCCCGATGATGTAGCCGACGCCGATGAGCGCGGGGGTGAAGTCCCCGCCGAGCGCGAACCCTCGAGTGTTGGTCACCGAGAACGCCCCCTGAATCGTCGTCTGAATCACGCCCCAGATGTTCGCGAGCGCCGTGTAGACCGCGCCCACGACGAACCCGACCGAGACGAACCGGACTCCGCGCCCGCCGTGTTCGCCCGCTTGGAGCACGTCCGCACACGCGGTCCCCTCGGGATAGGGGAGCTCTTGGTGCTGTTCGACGATGAGGTAGCGTCGCATCGGGATCATGAACAGCACGCCGAGGATCCCGCCGAGCAGCGATACCACCGCGGTGGTCACGACATCGATCGACTCGCCGAGGAAGGCGACGCCGGCGAGCGAGAAGATCACGCCGGCGGTCAGCGACGAGCCGGCCGACGTCATCGTCTGGACAATGTTGTTCTCTAGGATTGTCCCCTGGATGCCGATACGCGAGAGACTGTAAAACAGCCCCATACTGATGACCGCCGCCGGGATAGAGGCACTGATCGTCAGCCCGGCACGCAGCCCGAGATAGGCGTTTGCCGCCATCAGTACGACGTTGAGCAAGAGTCCGAGTAGGACCGCCTTCACTGTGAGTTCGGCCATGCTGGTGTCGGCCGCAACATACGGGTCAACCGCTGTCGTCTCCGTGGATTTGCCACGCTCGGATACCATATAAAAGTATAATCGACTACTTTCCAGAATTGGGAAAACATTACGTTTTCCCCTCTATCGCAGTGTCGGTAGTTCCCAATTGAAATCTCACCATCTCCTCTGAACCGGTGAGCTGTCGAGGTGAACGTAGTAGTGGACCGGTTCACTGGAGTTCAGAAGCGCTGCTGTGTACTCAACGACCCACAGCACCGATTTCTCACGAACCCAGCTGACAGCTGGTGCTCACGAAGGGCACCCTGAGGCCGCGGGCTGGCTCAGCCCGCGGCCGCGGTGTACGCATCCGGCACGCCGACTCCGTTCATCTCGATCTTCCACCGCCGCTCCAACTCCTGCTCCAGAGCATGTCGGATCCAGTCGCAAAACACCGAGAACGTGAACTCCTCGGGCAGGTCGCGCCCGCCCCGGCGAGGGCGGGCGACGACCGCCCATCGTATACTCTCGGCCGGAAGTTTCGATAACCTCCAGCAGCAAGCCAGAGCATGACGAAATCCGGAAACAAGATTTCCGGTTTGACGAAAGAACGAGTCCGCGAGCAACTCGCGGACGAGGCTGATCCGAAGGCGATCAAGCGCCTTACCGCTGCCCGCGAGTACTTAGAGGGACTTTCGCCAGAAACAATCGAAGACAAGTACGGCTGGCACCACCAGACCGTCTACAACTGGTTGAACCGCTTCGAAGAGCGCGGCTTCGACGCCGCGCTCTACGATAAATCTCGTCCCGGGCGACCTTCCGAACTTAGCGACGACCAGTTCGAACGGTTCACTACTGTACTCCATGAACCGCCTGAAGAAGCTGGATACGACGACCCAGCGTGGAGTACAGCTCTCGCCCAGCACTACCTCATCAAGGGGTTCGATATCGCTTTCTCCCGTCGTCACACTCGCCGACTCATGCACAAGGCCGGGGTCTCACCGAAGAGACCCCGGCCGGAGCCTGCCTCTGCCAGTGAAGCCGAACGCGAGGAGTTCGAAGAGACGGTCGAAAAAAAGTAGGCCGCCGTGACGAGGACGCCACGGTCGTCACGATCGACCAGACGCGAAAACGGTTGGAGCGGATCTCTACGCGGCATGGTATCCGGTTGGCGAGAGGCCGACCGTGGGCGTGTCGGCCTCTCGCGAGGGAGTGAACCTGCTGGGAGCAGTCACTGAGTACGGTGAGACGACGGTGCTGGAGTGTGGCGGATCGTTCACCGGTGAGGTGACGATCCGCTTTCTGGAGCATCTCCAAGCGGAGTTCGGCGAGAAGCTGGTCGTACTGCTGGACCAGGCGACGTACTTCACCGCTGGGGCGGTGAAGGACTTCGCCGCCGATGAGCCGATAGAGTTGGTGTATTTCCCGACTGGATCGCCGGATCTGAATCCAACCGAAGAATACTGGCGACGACTCAACTCGCCTTAGCAAACCGCTACTGCGGCAGTTGTGCCAAAATCCGATCAGCAGTCTGGACAGCACTCGAATCGATTAGTCCACCAGGTGTCTATCAATACCTCTGTCTCTGAGTATAGCACCAGCCATAAGTTTTCAAGGAGGAAGCTCACCACCACGAACGCAAACCGCACGATCGGGTCTTGCGTCGACGTTACCGCTCGTGCGCTCCGAAACAACCGATAGCTGGATTCGATCGCCGATCGCTTTCGGTAGCAGTGTTCGACCTGTGCAGGCGTGCGATCGTCCAGATCGCACGCCGCGTACCCTCGGACCACTTCACCATGCTTGCCGCGATTGCCGTTCTGATACGAAACTGAAACCGCGAGCGGGAAGCGTAGTTCCCGCTCGCTGTCTTTGTACATCCGGTAGGTCGTCATGTACGATTTGTGCGTCTCGAGTTTCTCTTCGAGCCGGTCGCCTTTCTCGGCGACCGGCACGACTGTCGCAGCAATCTCGCGTGAGCGGCGGATGATGCGCTCGTTGTAGAAGCCGGAATCAGCCAACAACAGCTCGATTTCGAAGGGATAGGCCTCGACGCGGTCGAGGACGCGCTCGACCGCGTCGGCTTGCTTCTCGTCGCTGCGGACGTACGTCATCGCGAGCGTGATCGGTTTGCCGTTCGAGACGAGGTAGGCGGTGCAGTATCGGTGGCAGGTCGTGGTACCATCTTTAGGGCTCATTCGACAGAGTTCGCCTATCTCGTCGCTGTAGGTGCCGTGATAGGGGTTATCGACGAAATCGATGGAGACGATCCTCGACCCTGAGCGGTCGAGGATCGTCATGGCCAACTGCATGAACAGGAGGTTAGCGGCGAATTCGAGCCAGCCTCGATCAAGCGTATGGAGCCAGTCGAAGACAGTATCGTCGCAGGGAGCCTCGTGGTTCTCGGCACAAACCTCTCGAACGGAGCTCTGATTGGTGCTGGCAAGTATAACGACGGACCAGATGTCGCCAGGATCGAGGGGCGAGCCCTCGATCCCTGGCAGAGGAAGCTCTCCGATCACATCCGCCGCTACACCTTTGACATCCCACGCCGAAAGGAATCCGTCTGGTTGGGGTAGCTGTAGCACATTCACTCAACCAGACATCTGCTCCAATCAGACCGATGCGTTAGCTCCGCCTCTCAACTCGATTGGGAACTACCGAGGATGTCGATGACACGAAAAAAAAAGCATGTCGTCGATCTCTCCAAGGATGAGCGCGATGAACTCGAATCATTCGTCTCCAGCGGCATTCATAGAGCCGAAGACATCACGAGAGCACGGATTTTACTCAAAGCTGACGACGGCGCGACTGATTTCAGCATCAGTCGCGCGCTTGAGTGTGGCGAATCAACTCCCTACCACGCACGCAAACGCTACGCTGACCGAGGGATTGCGGCGATTCATCGCCGCAACCCCGACCGTGAATACGAACGCAAACTCGATGGCGAAGACGAAGCTCATCTCATCGCCCTCGCGACCAGCGAGCCGCCCGACGGGCGCGCTCGCTGGTCGCTTCGCCTTCTCGCCGACGAACTCGTTGTTCTCGAAGAGATCGAGCACGAATCGGTCTCCTACGAAACCGTTCGCCAAGTCCTAAAAAACGAGCTACAGCCTCACCGATCCAAACAATGGGTGATCCCGCCGGAGCAGAACACCGAGTTCATCTACCACATGGAGGACGTCCTCTCGCTCTACCGCGAACCATACGACCCAGACCGGCCTCTTGTTTGTTTCGACGAGCATCCCAAACAGCTACTCAAGCAGGTCGGGCAACCGTGCCCGGTTGAGCCGGGCACGGTTGCCCGTGAAGACTACCAGTACGAGCGTAACGGCACCAAGAACCTGTTTCTGGCCTCCGAACCGCTCGCCAGCTGGCGAGCGGTCAGGGTCAAAGACCGCTGAACTACCGAAGACTGGGTACATTTCATCCAGCACCCCGTTGATCAGCACTACCCGGATGCGGACTGCATCCGGGTGGTGCTAGACAACCTCAACACGCACAATCCGGCAGCCTTCTACGAGTATTTCGAACCAGCCGAAGCACGTCGCTTGCTCGACAAGCTCGAATTTTACTTCACGCCGGTACATGGAAGCTGGCTCAACATGGCGGAGATCGAGTTCAATACGCTCCAGCAGCAGTGTCTCGACAGACGCATCCCCGACGCGGCGACGCTCCGTCAGGAGGTCGCCGCGTGGAAAAAGGAACGAAACAGCGCTGATACCGACATTGATTGGCGGTTCACGACCGACGATGCTCGCATCAAACTGAAGCGACTATACCCTTCATTTGATGACTGACAAGACACTAGGTAGATCTGACTTGTGCGATCGATGACCGCGTGTGACGCCCAAATCCGGATTCCAGCCGGTTTCGGGGTGTACAAATGCCCACTTCTGCCTGCACAAAAACGAGATTTCCGGCCGAAATACGTCCTTATAGCATTAATATTCTACCACAAATCAAACGTACATCTATTTAATGCCCAAAATATCCACTTTTGTAAACCGAGGGTTTATGTGCTACCATATTGTGACTCTTTCGCGTGGAACAGACGACAAATGCGGGCGAAAATTATGAAAATGTGGACGAATGGTGTATAGATAGCGTCAGATATTGCGAGGTGAGATACAAATGATAGACGTGTTCTTGCAGTCGGGAACCGATCTCAAGACGCTGGCCAGCGGCGTCAACAACGTATGGGTCCTAACGGTGACGTTCTTGATTTTCTTCATGCATGCGGGCTTCGCCATGCTGGAGGCCGGACAGGTTAGAGCGAAAAACGTCGCCAACCAGCTCACCAAGAACATGCT
The DNA here is from genome assembly GCF_000755245.1 of Halococcus sediminicola. NCBI lineage: Archaea > Methanobacteriati > Methanobacteriota > Halobacteria > Halobacteriales > Halococcaceae > Halococcus > Halococcus sediminicola. The sequence continues at coordinate 8,719 of NZ_BBMP01000025.1, forward strand.
CACGTGGTCGATCGGCGTGATTGCCTTCTTTCTGCTCGGGCAGGGTATCGCCAACCTTACTGCCGGACTCACTGGTCCGGCTGGGATTGGCGGTGCGTTCGGTTACATCGGTGGTGGCTCTGATGGATGGATTAGCTGGCTGTTCGGCGCGGTTTTTGCGATGACCGCCGCGACCATCGTGAGCGGGGCAGTCGCGGGTCGGTGTAAGCTCCGTGCGTACGTCACCTACACCATCGCGCTCGCGGCGGTCATCTATCCCGTCGTCGTGGGCTTTACGTGGGGCGGCGGCTTGCTCGCCGACACAGGTTTGTTGGGTACTGGCTATCAGGACTTCGCCGGCGGGATGATCGTCCACGGACTCGGCGGTATCGCCGGGCTGACCGCGGCGTGGGTACTCGGTCCGCGCATGGGCCGGTTCAATGACGACGGGAGCGTGAACGTAATCCCCGGCCACTCGATGACCTTCGCCGTTCTAGGGACTCTCATCCTCTGCTTTGGGTGGTATGGCTTCAACGTGGGCACCGCTGCAACGGTGTTCGTCGTCGAGAACGACGTGCTCGCACTCGGTGCGTTCGCCAGCGACGTCGGGCGTGTCGCGCTCACGACCACCCTCGGGATGGCCGCCGGAGCACTCGGGGCGGGCGCAGTCTCGCTCGCCAAGACCGAGAAGGTTGATACGCTATTCGTCGCCAACGGCATGCTTGCCGGACTCGTGGCGATTACCGCAACCACGAACGCCATCACGTGGTGGGGTGGTCTCGTAGCCGGGCTGCTCGCGGGCGCACAGCTTCCGCTCGTCTTCGAGTTCGTCGAAAAGCGCCTCAAAATCGACGACGTCTGTGCGGTCTTCCCGGTCCACGGGTCGGCGGGCGTGCTCGGTGCGCTCTTGTTCCCGTTCATCGCCGTAGATGGGTTCTCAGTGGATGCACTGGTCGGTCAGGTCGCCCTCGTTGCGGTCATCGGCGTCTGGACCGTGGCAGCTACGGCGGCGATTTTCGGTGGCCTGAAAGCACTCGGGCAGGCTCGCGTGGCGCCCGAGCACGAACGCGACGGTCTCGACAGTTCCGAACACGGCGTTGATACCTACCCCGAATTCGGCTTCGGCGACTCGGGGGGACCGGTCACCGACGGCGGTACGCGGGTCTACTCGGCGGCGGATGGCGAGGAACTCCGTACTGATGGTGGGTCGCCGAACGGGGGCGATATCAAGATGGTGACGGCTATCGTCCGGCCCGACAAATTAGGTGCAGTCAAGAGCGCGCTTGCGGAGGTCGGTGCGCCCTCGCTTACTGTGACGAACGTCTCCGGCCGGGGAAGCCAGCCGGTCAAGAAGGGCCAGTGGCGTGGCGAGGAATACACTGTTGACCTCCACCAGAAGATCAAAGTCGAATGCGTGGTGGCCGACATCGCCGCCGAGGATGTGGTGGATGCAATCGTCGAGCGCGCCGCGACCGGCGAACCCGGCGACGGCAAAGTATTCGTCACACCGGTCGAGGACGCCGCACAGATCCGAAACGACGTTCGTGGAACAGAGGCTGTATAGATCTACAACATTCGTCTTTACCTATGGAAATTCTGCTGGCTAAGTAGACCACCGCCGTCAGTTAGTTGTTGCGGGAAACCACTTGCTGATGCGCTTGATACGGAAAACCGCCGGAAGGTGGTGCTGTCTATCCGCATGCGGTCGGTGCTGTGCGGTGCTGTCTGTGATCTCAGTTCATTGACCAGTTGCTCACCGACCGCAGCGCCCCGTTAGTGAGCGACGCCGCTCAGGCGTCGCTCACGCAGTTACTCCTGGCGGGTCATACACCTCCTCTCGGTCAAGCATGTGGTAGATAGATACCAGCAACTTATGACCAGTTGCGACGATTGCCTTCTGCGAACCCTTCTTTCCCACTAACCGATCATAGAACCGACTCAGATACTCATCTTCGCATGTATGGACGGCTGTCCGCGCACACTGGACAAGGATCCATCGTAACTGCCGTGAGCCTCACTTCGATATCCCGCCCTCGATCCGCGAGTCGCCTGGCTCGCGGATCACCGGATTCAACCCAGCGTAACTCACTACTTCTTTGTCCCGGTCAAATCGGTCTATCTCGCCCACCTCCGCATAGATCATCAGCGCTGGGCAGTAGCTCACACCGGGAATCGTCATTAACAGCTGGGTCTCAGGCAGAGACCCAGCGCGTTCTTCGATAGTAGCTTCGAGCCGTTCGATCTCATCAGTAAGCGTCTCGATCATCTCCAAGTACGACGCTAACAACGTGTTCCATGGCGTCGGGAGCGAGAGGTCCCGTAGGGATTCTCGTCCCGATACACTCAGGGGCTTGATCTCTTGGGTGATTCCATGATCAGACAGTAACCCGTGAATCTTGTTTGCGTACTCGGTGCGGTTCTCGACCAACTTCTGTCGCCCGCGCACGAGTGCGCGGGCTTCCCTGATCTCGTCGGTGGGGACGTAGCTCTCCGGCACTGAATCCAACCGAACCATCCGTGACAACTCTTTGGCATCAACGCGATCAGTCTTCTTGTCCGTGTTAGCGATCAGCGTCAGTTTGCTAGGGTGGGCAACAGTCACATCCAGATGTTCCGACAGCGTATCGTGGATGTGGTAGTAGTTGCTGGTGGCCTCGATCGCGGCTTCAGCTCCAGCATAGTGCTGGGCGAGTTCATCGAGGTTCGCGTTCTCAACGCGAACCTCTTCGACGATCTCACCAGCTTCGCCCATTACTGCCACCTGTGCGTACCGCTTGTGGATGTCTATTCCAAGATACATAAGCAATCACTCCGGGATGCCTGTGCGTGAAACAGAGGTTCACCTATTCGGGCTTTCCCGGCTGCCGCGCCACACGGCAGCCGGGTTGTATTGCCCAAGACTCGGCTTCCTACGCACTCGGACCAGTCAGCTAAACGTGCTCGATGGCACGAAAAACGCATCGGTCTCTTGCGTCCCATATCTTGTTTCACGCTCTCATGGGATAGCAGAATTTTTCATCGAGTCAGCTAACTCCAGCGGTTGGTTGAGCGGCGGTAGCGAACCACTCTTGGAAGATCGGACGCTCTTGATGGATCTTCTGTGCGTCGGCAACCATCCGATCTAACGGGCGATGAAGTATTGCCTATCATTACCCGAACTTGCCGGTGATGTAGTCCTCGACGCGCTGGCTCTCGGGGTTCTCGAAGATCTCGTTGGTGTCGCCGTACTCGACGAGCTCGCCGCCGGTGAGGAAGACCGCCGTTTGGTCCGAAATTCTCGCTGCCTGCTGCATGTTGTGGGTGACGACGACCACGGTGTAGTCGTCGGCGAGCTCCTCGATGAGGTCCTCGATCTTCGCGGTCGCGATCGGGTCGAGCGCGCTCGCGGGTTCGTCCATCAGAATGACTTCGGGGTCGACGGCGAGACAGCGTGCGATGCAAAGACGCTGTTGTTGTCCACCCGAGAGTCCGAGCGCGTTGTCGTCGAGCCGGTCGTCGACCTCCTCCCAGAGGGCGGCCTGCCGGAGCGCGTGCTCGACGAGTGCGTCCTCGTCGCCGGCGTCGTCGCCGAACAGCCGCGCGAGCAGCCCGGTCTCGACGTCGCCGTGTTTGCGCGGGCCGTACGAGACGTTCTTCCGGATGGACTTGGGGAACGGGTTCGGCTGCTGGAACACCATCCCGACGCGCTTTCTGAGCTCGACGAGGTCGACGTCGTCCGCATAGATCTTCTGGCCATCGAGCGCGACGCTGCCCTCGACACGCGCGGCCTTGATGCGGTCGTTCATCCGATTCAAACACCGAAGAAACGTCGATTTCCCGCAGCCCGACGGGCCGATGAGCGCCGTGACGCTCTCTGCGGGAATGTCGAGGCTGATCCCTTCGAGCGCCTGCTCGTCGCCGTAGAAGACGTCGAGGTCGTCGACGGCGAACTTCGTCCCGTTGTCGAGGTCGTAGTCGGTCCACTCGTCTTGACTCCGTTCGTCGCTTTCACCGACAAATGTCTCGACACTCGTTGTTCTGTTCCTTACTGAGGATTCCGTCGTGGTTCGGGTGTTTGTGGCCATTCGGAGGTCCTGATTGCTATTTTGTTCACTCATGATGGAGTTTCCCTCTGAAGTATTTGCGCAGCGCGATACCGACCGCATAGAACGACAGTACGACCAACAACAGCACAAGCGCTGTCCCCCAGCCGAACGCCTTCGCATCCGCCGCGCCGACGCCGGCAGTAATGGTCGCGTACAGCTGGTAGGGAAGCGCGCTCGTAGCAGTCAGAAGCGCGTCGTTGGTCACGAACGGCGGCGTTGTGCTGAACTCGAACGCCGAGAACACGCCCGGCGTGTCGCTTGGAAATGGCGAGCCGGCCATCACGAGCAACAGCGGCGCGGTCTCGCCCGCGATACGACCCACCCCGAGAATGACGCCCGTGATGACGCCGGGCAGCGCCGCCGGCAGCACGACACTCCTGATAGTCTGCCACTGACTCACCCCGAGCGCGGCGCTCGCGCCGCGGTACTCATCGGGGACGCTCTTGAGTGCCTCGCGGCTCGTGATGAGCACCAGTGGCAACAACATGAATCCGAGCACGAGAATGCCCGACAGCAACGAGTTTGTGTTGCCGAATCGTGGGACTAAGAACGCGGCTCCAAATAGCCCAAAGACGATGCTCGGCGTGCTCCAGAGGCCATTGGTCGTGACCTCCACGGTACGGGTGAACCGGCCCTGTTCGGCGTACTCGGTGAGGAACACGGCCGCCCCGACGCCGAGGGGCACCGCGAACAGTATCGTGCCGATGACGATCCAGACGGTGCCCATGATTGCCGGCAGCACGCCCGGAACATCGACGTAGATGCCTTGCGAGACGTTCATCACGAATGGCCAGTCGATGGGGAGACTCACGCCGAAGATTGCCGGCCCGACGCCGAGACCGCTCTCGATACCCTGCAACACCTTCGAAGCGCCCTTCATCACGACGAACGTGACGAGTGCGGCCATGATCGCGACCATCGACAGCGCGTTCAGCCCCATCAAGAGGTACGCCCCGTTCTGTCGGCCCCGACTGCCGAAACCCGAACTGGCTTTCGCGGCGGCCCACGTGACGGTCAGACTCGACAGTGCCACCAGCGCTCCCGCGACGAGCGGTGCATAGAAGGTCGCTTCGAGGTTTGTGGGGTCCCACGACCACTCCGAGCCGACGACCCCAGTGAGCAACACGGCACCGACGGCGATTGCGATGCCGCCGGCCGGAACCGTCGAACCGATGTCCTCGCGCGGGAGTACGGTGACGGCGACCATCCCGAGGGCAGCGAGCACCGAAATCGAGAGCCAGACCGCAATCCCGAGGGCGAACGTCTGCGAGGCAATGAGTCCGCCCGCCACCCCACCCAATATCCCGAAAACGCCGCCGACGGGAAGCCCCACCGTGTCACTGGGTGTCGTTTCGACTGCGCCCAGTCGAGAGGCGACACCCAGAGCGATGACGGCCCCGCCGGCCACACACAACACGATGGAGAAGAACGTGAACAGTCCAATGCCCAAAATTTGGGTTTCGAACCCCGTCACGTCGAACATCGACGCGATCGCGAACAAGAAGGTCAGGACGCCGAGACCGACGACGGTGGCGCTAGTTCGCTCGAACGCGGAACCTCGCCCGTTCACCAGCGCGGTCTCATGGGACTCGCTCATTGCTCACCTCCGAGCCGGCGCACCATCCGGAGCTCGATGAGCTGTGAGACCACCGAGATGGCCATCACGGTGACGAACAACACGACGCCGGCGGCGAACAGCGCGTTCACGTGCAGGCCGCTCGCGTTGCCGTATTGGCTGGCGATGAGGCTCGTGAGCGTGACCGTGTTGTCGAAGACGTCGAAAAACGGGTTCGGTAAGTCGGTCACGTTGCCGAGAATCACGGTCGCGGCCATCGTCTCGCCGACGGCACGGCCGACACCCAACAGGACGGCGGCGGAGATGCCCGAGAAAGCTGCCGGCATCGTAATCCCGGTCATCGTCTGCCACTCGGTCGCCCCGAGCGCGAGCGAGCCGCTTTTCATCGACTCGGGGACGCTCGAAATCGCGTCCTCGGCGACCGATACGACTGTGGGCAGCGCCATCACGCCGACGACCAGGCCCACAGCGAGCAGGCTGCCAAGCCCCGGCAGGCCGAACGCACTGCTCGACGAAAAGTACGGGTTGAGCACGACCAGCCCGAGATAACCGAACACGATTGAGGGGATGCCCGCGAGAATCTCGATGCCGGGTTTGAGTAGCTCGCGCAACCATCCCGGAGCGACCTCGCTAATGAACAGCGCACCGGCGATGCCGAGCGGCCCGGCGATGGCCACGGCGAGTAGCGTTTCGATGACCGTCCCGACGATTGCGGGCACGAGCGAGTAGATCTGCTCGCCGCCGGTTCGCCACATCGGCTCGCCGGTGTACGAGAGGAGGTCGACCAGTCCCATGTACCGAAAAGCAGACAGCGCCTCGCGCAGGATGAACGCGATGATCAGTCCCATCGTGAGCAGCGTCGAGACCGTCGCCAGGAACGTCAAGCTCTTCGCGGTGAGTGCTTGCCGGGCGTACCAGCCGTAGCCGACAGTGAGGAGAAAGCCGAGCAGAAACACGGCCGTCAGACTCGACTTGACGAGAAAGCCGACGAACGCGCCGAGGAGACACACCACGCCCGCAGCCCCCACAAAGAGTACCGTTCGGTCAATAGCCCTCATTGAGCGCGCGATTCGATTTGGCACCTTGTTATTTATGGAGGACATATGGATGAAGGGGTCACGTCAGTCGCTGACGGACCGATTCAATCGAAGTTAGTTGCTCTGTGTGGTCGTCTGATTCGCGTTCGTGCTCGCACCGTAGTTGACCTGTTTGTCCGGCTTGGGGAGCTTGCTGCGCTGCTTTTCCCGGCGCTCGGGCGGGAGCGTGAAGTAGTCGTTCGCCTCGACGAATTGTTTCTGACCGTACTCGGTGAGCAGCATATTGATGAAGGCGGCCTCCTTCTTGGAAGTCCCCTTCCACGTATAGCAGTGCAGGTCGCGTGAGAGCGGGTAGCCCTTCGCACCGAGGTTTTTCCCGAGTTTGTAGGTCGTTCCGTCGAGTTCGAGCGCGACGGCAGGAGCCTGTCCGCCGACGAACGCGAGCGCCATGTACGCGATGGCGTTGTCGCTCTGTTGTACGGACGTGCGGACCTGCTGGTTTTGGCCGATGCGCGAGTCGCACTTGATAGGCGCGTCGGGACTGCCGAAGAGGTTCGCGCGGAACGCCGTATCCGTCCCAGACCCTTCAGCGCGACAAATAGCTTGTATCTCTTTGCTCGGACCAGAATACCCATCAACATTCTTCCAGTCGGTGATTTCACCCTCGTAGATAGCCTTCAGCCGGTCGCCAGTAAGCTTCGTCACGCCAGCGTCGTAGATTGGCTTGCTGACGACGACCGGCTGGCCATCGACGCCGACCACATGATCGGTGAAGTTCTCGTAGCTCTTGCGCTCGGGCAGCTCATCTTGGACCGGCGCGCTGGAATCACCGATGTCGACCTGACCGTTCGTGAGCTTCTCGATGCCAGTGCCAGAGTGGCTGAGACCGACGTTGACCGAAAACGGTGGCTGACTCTCGTTACTCGCTTCGAAGCCGTAGATGCCAGCGAAGAAATCCGCCATCCGTTCTTTGGTGTTAAAACCGTACTGGTCCGGTCCCCAGTATTCCTCGTCGTCGGCCGGCGGGTTCGAGTTCCAGACTGACGCACCGTTGCTCGTGATTGGATACACCGTTGAAGAACCGTCGGCGGTCAGCGGCTCGCTGGCTGCCTGCTGGGAACCGCCACTGGTACTGTTTCCACCATCCCCACTCGCGGCGCTCCCATCTTCTGCGCTACTGCTTCCGCCGGTGTTCCTGGTTCCTCCCAAGCATCCGGCGGCTCCAATCGTGGTACTGGCCCCGACTCCCACTAAAACGCGGCGTCGCGTCGTTTTTCGCGTCATCACCAGAACCGTCCGCTGCTGAATATATAGTTGCTGCTAATTTTGATATATCTTACCCTAAATACCCATGTTCTTCTATATATACATATGATTCTGAGTTCGGAAGGAGGAATCAATTGTAGATCCAGTTCAATGAGCAATAGATCAGTATTCTGCGAAAGGACTACAACACCAAAAATCCTTCCTCAGTTCGCCAGCATGGAGTTCGCTTACAATGCTATCGACGCCGCCTACGTCTGGACCCGAGGCGGCTACCAAGTCTCGCGCAACGAAACGGACTACCCGCTGTTCATTGCTATCCTCGAACGGTTCGGGATTCCCACAGCTTAACAGCGCCAGTCACCCGACGAAATCGATGGGGCGCTACAAATCGTTCTCGAACCGCGTGCGCAGATCGATCCAGAGGCCATCGACGGGCGGCCAGTCATCTCTCGTTCGGAAACGTTGCGTTCGTGCGAACCATCTGTGTTCGGTTAAGCTGAGAAACCAAGAGACTGCGCCCTATTGATAAAGTTATCGCTGTAGGCCGCATGGGGAGAGATTGTGCTATCCGAACTCTCCCCGGACCTCATTCGACGGCGGCTGACTTCTCTCTTTCCAGCAGCGCTTATCGAAGACATCGCGCGCGCGAGCGCGATGTCGTCCAGCGCGAACGGACGATCGACATTACGATGCTCGTCTGGACGCTTATCGTGGGCTTCGCCGTCGACGGCGAAGCCCGCACTATCGCCGGATTTCAGCGCGCCTACTCCGCCGCTACCAACCAGACTGTTGCTCGCTCCAGCTTCTACGATCGGTTTACACCAGCACTCGCTGCATTGTTGAGCGACCTCCTCGAGCACGCTCTCGAGGAGGTCGCGGTTCCCCACACGATCGCTCCACAGTTCGAGTTGTTTCGTGAGGTACTGAGACTAGTGAGGCTGAGATTGGTCATGCGATTCGCACACGCCGCTGGAAGTACTCGGTTGCCGCACCGATAACCGACGGTTGGCGGGGTGGGATGGGCGAACAAGCTAGTGACTATTACGTCGAACGCTATCTCTACGATCTGTCATCCGATCCGGCCGAGACCGTGAATCTCGTTGGTCGGGCGGACTACCGTAGCGTGGCCGAGGACCTCCGAGAACAACTCCGTGAGCGAATCATCGCAGCCGGCGAACCGAACCCCGAGATTCATCCATTCGTGGACCTGGCTACCGGGAGTTCTGATGGCGAGACGCCACGTGTCACGAGATGTCGGTCCTGATCGTGTGCTCTCGTCTATCGGAGTTTCCTACGCTCATGTAGCATGTCGGCATTCACAAGAAAAGCCGACTAAGGGCAGCCTCAGCCGCCGCTGCAACAAGACAGGTAATGTTCTAATTTTTGAGTTCGTCTCGCGCCTCGTGATTCTTGCAGTGTTCATTCGTTTGCTACTACATGCCAAGAAGGACGTATCCTATAGTTCATCGCCACATTGACCATTTGGCACCGTTCTGCCTTGCGAATGGCTGAGAAACCCACTAGGTTGACACATTACTTCAATCGACTTACTTATGCTTAGCTCTCCAAGCTCGAGTTAAGCTCGATATCCGTTCTCAGCCAGTAAATCACGGAATCCAAACACAACAGGGATATCCGTTTCAACGCTATTCGCCGACGAATTGGTCATTAATCGCTACGGTTAGTCTCTCAAATACTTGTGACGGAGCCGGTTGAGGTACTGTTCATCCCACTGTTTCGTGTCGCCATAGTAACTCAGGGCAGCATCGACATACTCAGGAGGAATAATCCCTTGCGATGCAAACTTACAGAGCACGTGTGGCGTTGTAAACAGCGTATTGCGGTCATCGAGTGCCAGACTAACGAACAGATAGTTCGTTGAGTTGAACTCATCGGTAATGAACAACGCCGCCTCAAGATCGTTCGCTAGCCAGATACCATCTGATTCGCCTTGGTCAAGCCCATAGTCGAGTGGTTCGTCGATTTTGGCATCGACATCATGTGTCGTCAGGTGGTGAGACGCGTTCAACACCAGCTTAGCGGCCGCCGAGAGCAGATCATCACTCCCCGTCGCCATACTCAGTTCACCAACGACGCTCGCAGGCACATGAACGTTATAAGTGACGAGCAATGCTTTGAGCGGGTCGGCACCAGTGGGGGCCGCTGGTCTTCCATCGACAACTGGTGTTGCAAGGTTCAACAGGACATTGGTATCGACAACACTGATGGGTCTGTCAGCCACTGTTAGGCGCTTGACTCGACATCTTCGTTGTCGGCTGCCTCCTCAGACTGCCAGACAGGAACCTCGCCGTCGTAGAACTTTTCATCGGTGGGTAGTTCCGCTTTCAGCTGGGGTTCGGGTGGTTCCCTATCGATCGATGCTCGAAGGAGGTTCATTCGCATCGCTTCCTCCTGCCCGAGAACGGATTTCACGGTCTGAAAATCGATTCGCTCATCATAGTACGCGTCTCGAAGATGAGCTCGGAATCCTTCTTCGTTGATGAGTTCGTCGAGTTCGTCTTGGAGAGCATCGATAAGGAGTCGAGTGCGAGAGATGTCGAGCAACTCGGCGACATTGTCGGCCCGCTCGACGATCGAAGCAGGTGCGTTGAAATCAACCCGTGTTTTCTCTTCGGGCATATTCATGTGTAAAGTCTACACATGGATAACTGTTCTCCCTCTATTGTCGATAGGAGAGAATTCTATGATGACCACTCCGCATCGAGCAGCGTCTGCTGGACAACTTCTTCACCAACAGCGTTGATGAGCGCCTCGAAGCCCGCGCTCGCTCCGGTCACTCGCGTTCGCTACCAATCGTGAGACAGTGACGGACCCGTGGCTGGCAGGCGAAAGAGACGAACGAGGAGTTACAGAAAATATACACTCACCAACCCAAGGTACACACCAAGACTTGTTGCTACAGCTTGTCTCCCCGAACCGCCGAAAACCGACACCTCAACGAGCGTCAGCCCAACGAAAACGGAAAGCAGCCCATCGACTCCAAACGGTCGTCCGAACACTATAACCGTCGAGAACAACACCGTGACTCCGAGGAAACCAGCAACCAACCGCTGAGTGCGAGAGTTTTGCCAGAGTGCAGGCACTGCCGGCCTCAACAGCAACGGATCGTCCATACCTATCTCTCACCAACCTCACCACATGAATACTTTTATGAAATGCTGGTATAAAGCCACACTGTGGGAAAATACGCCTCTAGATACCGAATTACAAAAGTAAACGGCTGGAATTTTGTTTGTTTATATTCAATATGGAATCAGAATCTCATTACAGGAGGATTGCTCGCACAGCACAGTCACCGGTTTTCCAGATATGAGAGCGACCGAGATCGCGACCCCACTTGAGCACTGGCTCAGGTGTCATCCGTAGCGACCGATTGTCCGGCGGGTCGTGAATTCGCAATATCCCTCCGTCCGCCTCGGCCCCGACGAACAAACGTGAGTGCAACGGCGAGTGCTGCGAGCGTATGGAAGGCGTACCCAACGACGATTAGCAGACCAGCTGGGCTTCCGGCCCCAACGATTGTACCGAGGTAGATTCCGATCGGAACACCCCACTGGCCACCAAGGGCGGCGAGTGTCAGGAGGTCAACCCACCCTCGGAACACCTCGTCCAAGACTGTTCCATAGAATAGCACTGCGAGCGACCCACCAAGCAGGGGAAAGATGAGTTCACTCATCCATCCCGGCACGCTCTGTGCACCATCGAGAAGGATTGGATCTCGAAGTAATGCGATAGTGAGTTGGACAGCGAAGCTAGCGACTAACCCAACGAATCCGGAGGCTTTGAGTATGTATGTAAATCGGCTCATGATAGTGTGGAAACCAAGTGGCTTAGACCGTCGTGGTGGTTTCGTCCGCCGAATCGGCGCCGGTTGCGGCGGCGTTCGAGGAGTCGATGGTTGCGGTCATGGTCCCATCGGGGTTCTCAACAGTGACATCGAAGCTGAGGGTAGCTGCTTCGGCGGAGACGTTTGTTCCGCCCATCGAGGTAACACCGCTCGCAGCAAGCGAGAGGCCCACGGTCTGGGTTTCGGAAGCGCCCTGTGCGACCGAGGTCGGGAACGAGGAGCTCGAGATGGTGTTGCCCATAATGCTGGTTTCGGGGAACGTGACCGTAGTCGAGCCAGTGTAGTTTCCAGGACCGTCACCCTGAATCGACGCAACACCCGGAGATGCAAACGACCCACTGTCAGACGTGAGGTTCACATCGAGCGGTGTATTGGCATCTCCATTCACATCCGCGCTGACAGCTAGATCTAGCGCATCGACACCACCACCGAAGTTGTCCCAGTTGAGCGTGACAACGGGGGCGATCATGACGTCGATGACCTCACCGGCGTTGGTGGTGACGGTGACGTTCCCATCCTCGCCTGCTTCATAGGTGCTGGCGGCGAGGGCGGGCTGGGTCCCGTACCAGAGGCCCATGCCGGCGAGCGCGCCTGCGCCAATGACACCGGCGGCTCCTTTCATGACGCCGCGGCGGCTGAAGAAGGTGGTTGGTTCGGTAGTGGTGCTGCTGGATTGGGTGTCTGCGTTGTCTGCCATTGTCGATTTTCCTTGCACAGGCTTCATTCCCATGCGAAACCAAATGAATCCCAAGTTGTGTTAAGGCTGATTTGGTTATTACAATAGCCGTTCCGGAAGTATATATAATTATCTCTGTCCCCTGTGTTGACATAGCACTCTTTAGGGTTAGTATAATCTGTGATGATAGAAGAATACATTGTGCTTGATTCGGAATGAGCATGAGCTGACATCAGACGATATCGTTCTCAGGAGAGAGGTACAAAACCTGTGGACGCCGGATCGACAGCGAGCGCAACGGTTGTTGTGCATTACTCTCTGAAATCGTCCATCACGATCCAGAACATAAGCAACACCCGCAAGTTGCTCCAGTGCTCTACTCTTACACGATGACCGTCTACCAGCGCTGTCCATTTTGTCATCGAACATTCGAAATCGGCTCTACAGGCTACAAGCCACTAAAGAAGCATATCAGACACAAACACAGCGAGAAAAAACAGAAAATCCCCCTTGCGTGATATGTCCTGTATCCTCAACCCACATCAAGCAACACGAAGACGGACGAGAGCCCGAATGGGGAACAGCCACCGCGACAGCACCACCGAGGAATCCCGGCCCGAAGGGCCAGCCAAAGCCTGACCACGTACCCACGGAAGCCCTCACTGTCACGTCCTGCTCGCGCACAACGCGCTCTGTGGGCTTTCGTCGATAGAAATGAGAGAGCTACCCTCGAAGAGCCACTCGATACATACCCGTTAGGCCGGAACCGCCGAAGGTAGCTCCCGCACCACACTCGGCAACTCGTCGATATCCGCTTCACGCAGCCGATCATCGCCCACCAGCAAGCGCAACCGTGGCCGCCCAACGTCGATCGGCACTTTCTCGGTCTCAATCAACCCTCGCTCTTCGAGGCGGGTTTTCGTCCGCGAAAACGTCGCCTTGCTCGCCACGCCGGTGTCCTCGCCCCATTTCGAAATGTCGTACAACATCTTCTCATGTCTGGCTGCCACGAGTAAACTCACCCCTACCTCGTCCAGAACGGTCTCATCGCGCGTACTCCCGAGCGAGTCCAGTACCACCCGGAAGTCCGATTCGACCTCTGAGCCGAACTCCTCGCCAAGCGACTGCTCGACACGCGAGCGCGCTGGCGTCCGCAAATCGAACTCCTCGCTGCTCTCCCACGCGCTGTACCAGCGCTCGCGGGCCGCCTCGACGAACTCCGCATCGTCAGTCCCGAGTGCACCGACGAGTCCTTCCGATGTGACAACCGATACCACCGTCTCGTCGGTCACTAACAGCGTATTCTCTAACTCCTCTGTGGCGGCCCGTATTTCGAGCATCTCTGCTTCGATCAACTCCGCTGCCGTGCTCGCCAGCACGAAATCCTCCCGGAGCCATTTCAGCACGTCTTCTCTAACGAGCAAGCGTACTTCCGGTGACTCTTCACTCTCGGAGAGTACCTCGACGAGCCCACTCGTTGCCTGTTCGCTGAAGTTGACCGCGAGAATCTCCCCAACCTCTCCATCGAGAAGGGCGCGAAGACTCTTACTAACGGACGTCTCTATGCTGTGTGATGCTGTGGTCATACAGTATCAGTAAGCGGTGAAGCTATATCCCCATTGTGCCATTATCTTAGCTCACTCGACCATGCATCAATAGGATGGAGGTTCACACGCGACGGGTTCGGGATTCGCTCCCTTCGCCAGCAATCTATCACAAAAAACTCAATCGAGCCTCACGAGTGGCCAGCCCAGCCGCTGCTGCTGAACATCCTTATGTAACTCTTCGTGGGCAGTAGATGGCGATTGTTACACAAGGCGCGCTGGCTCGCTCACGGTTTTCCGAGGTACTCCGAAGTGAGCGTCCCGCCCTCGCGATAATATCGGTAGAGGTACGGCCCGTGCTTTTCGCCGTCGGTCATGCACGCACACGACTCGTCGCCACAGGTCACCATCTCCTCGACCACTGTTCCCTGCCCGTGGGTAGATTCGTCGACTGGCTCGGCTGCTTCAGGAAGATCGTCCTCGTCGACCGGCCGCTCTCTCCACGCGAGCAACTCCTCGATGTACTCGCGGGTCTCTGCAAGCGTCTCGCTGTCCTGTTTAGGCAGGCCTTCGGCGAGGTATTTCGGCAACCGCCCCGGCGGATCTGGTGGGTCCGGTTCGATCGTGGTTGCCTTATGTAGAATTCGAGGGCACATGAAGCCATCGGGTGTTACATAAGGTCAAATCCTAACGCCCTGCAAGGAGAGATCACCACCAGAACACAACCGTCCGTAGTCGCCGTCTCAACCGCTTTCCACCTGCGTCTCGAACGAACTCGCCAGCGAGAACGAATTAATGGCTTCCAGTATATTTATCAGACAGTTGTGAGAGAAATTACGGTACGATGAGCATGTCGAATGTCTCCGAGGAAGAGATGGAAAGCGCTCGTTCACCAGGAGTGATTGAGGTTCTCAAAGAAGGGGCGTCAATTGCGACAAACGTCCCGATCCTGTTTGGTCTCTACGTTATTGCGGCTATAGCAACCGTCTTCTCAAGCAGTCTCAGCGGATTCGTCTCGATAATCGTCACCGCGATCGGGACGCTAGTCGCCTACAAAGGGATGGGGAAAAACATCGATACGGAGGGGTCGCGGGTCATCTTGATCGTGTACACGTTTCTCGCATCGTTGGTTGCGGGTATTATCGGTGGATTCGCGACGCTTCTGTTAGTGATACCGGGTATCTACGTTACATTGCGATTCCAGTTCACGACGGCGGCTGTGATGCTCGATGAGCGGGGTCCGAGCAGCGGTCTCCAGCAAAGCTGGGCGATCAGTAGTGGGAATGTCTGGACGATTTTCGGTATCGCTGCGGTGTTTTTCGGTATCTCGCTGGTCTTTTCGGGTGGCTCGATTCTCGCGACAGGGGGTATTCCGATGGGAACGACTACAGAGGTGGTCGAGAGCCTTTCCAACCAGATTGTCTATGGGAGCGCTGTTCAGTCAGTCCTGCTCGGGCCGGTACAGCTTTGCTGTACGGTCTATATGTATGAAGCCTTCCGAGCAAAGTAAGTCGAAAACCAGCTCTTCGAAGAATCCGATGAGCTTCGAAACCTGCTCTCGCTGTACTCAATTCCATTGAATCGTTGAACCTATTCACGTATTGCGTCCGTGAATATCTGATAGCTGTAATCAGCCCCTGACATCACATCTTCCGTCATCATTCCACTCAGGAATTGGTGTTGATTCCAGCCGCAGTCATGCGATTCGTCTCTTAGCTAACGACAGATGGCTTTATGCTACCGTATCGAAAGCAAGCAAAATCAGTCAGCGTGCTATCCGCGACTCAGGACATTCGCACTCCCACACTCCGGACACTGTGTCATCGTTCCGAGCGGCGGAGCCTCCACGTGGTCCCACTCGTCGCTACCAGGGGCTGCTTCGAATCTACACTCCAGACACCGCGACGGCAACACTGTCGAGTCACGCTGACTCATATCGATTCCCTGGTTGTGGGAGCGACTCCAACGCTTCGATTTCCGACTCTGCATCGTCATCAACCCGGATGAGTCCTCCTATCATACTGACAGCCACCACGCCATACTCTGTAAAAGTTGCTCCCACCCCTCAGAATGATCGTTCGACCCGCTCCGTTGGTTAAGCCGGAACCGCCGACAACAACTCACGAGCGACGCTTGCTAACTCCTCAGCATCCGCCTCGCGCAGGCGCTCATCGCCCAGCAGTAGACGCAAGCGCGGACGTCCGACCTCAATCGGTACCTTCTCCGTCTCGATCAACCCCTGCTCTTCGAGGCGGGTCTTCGTTCGTGAGAACGTCGCCCTACTCGCGACGCCAATATCCTCACCCCACTGAGAAATATCGTACAGTAACTGGTTGTGTTTCGCTGCCACCAGCAGGCTCACGTCGACCTCATCCAGTTCATCGTCGTCCATCTCCCCAACTGACTCCAGCACAGTCCGAAACTCCGACACCATCTCCGAGCTGAATTCCTCGCCGAGCGAGTCCAAGACGCGCGTGTACGCCGGCGTTCGCAGAGCGAACTCCTCACCGCCCTCCCAGAGGTCGTTCCGGTGGTTACGAGCCGTCCCAACGAATTCCTCGTCGTCGGTCACAAGCGCGGCACTATGCTCGTCATCCGGCGTCAGAAGCGAGATAACTCTCTCCCCAGTCACCACTACCGCGCCATCTAACCGATCGGTGGCCGCCCGTACTTCCAGGATATCCGATTCGAGCAATTCCGCCGCTGTACTCGCCAGTTCGAAATCATCGCGCACCCATTTCAGCACGTCTTCCTCGACGAGCAGGCGCGCTTTCGGCGGGTCGTCGCTCTCGGCGAGTATCTCGACGAGCTCGCGCGTCGAATCTTCGTCGAGATCGACAGCAATGATCTCTCCACTCTCCTCGGCAAGGATCGTCCGGAGGTTCTTGTCAACCGATGTTCTCACTTGGCTCGATCTAATTGTCATAGAGTATCGGTAGCCGTTGAAGCTACATCCACCTTTTGGCTATATTAATGAAAATCTACGAGAATGAATATGGTAGAGAATCTCAAACGCCTGTTTTCGAACGAACGCTTCTCAAGGGAAATCAGCAGCGCACAATAGCTGAACCAACTGACGAGATAGGGAATCCATGCTCTCTTCTCAGCCTTGCTCTGGCTGTGTCTCGAACGAACTCGCCGGCGAGAACTCGGTCAGCTCCTCGATCTCCTGCTCTAAGCGCTCGACTTCCTGCCGGAGGACATCCGCCTCGGGATCATCGCTGACCGCCAGCCGATCTTTCAACCCCTGTAAGCGCGTCTCTTTGCGCTGTTCATCCACCTCAGCCTTGCGCACGTACTCGCTCTCGCTCACGTCGTACACCGCTGATTCGGACACTGGGACGACATCCAGCGCTTCCTCGACCTTGCTCCGATCGACACCGAGCAGTTGCTCGCGGCCGATGCCAGTCTTCGCGAACGCCTCGAGCACTTCCTCGTCGTCCTTGAGCGAGCGGTTCCGCCGTGTCGTTCGCTGGACCGATCCATACTGACCGTGCAGCGGCCGGTCGTGTCCGACACGCTCTAACAGAACATCGGTTACATCCTTGCGCAGGTCGTTGGCGTTGCGCTGGACATCCGAGAGTAGCGTGTAGAGGTTGACCAACACGGGCGTCTCGACATCGCTGAGAGCACTCATATCTTCGCGTTCGAGTGCATCGATCAACAGCAGCATGTCCGAGTAGACATCGATCTCGGGCACCTCGCGGGAACTATCCTGTTGATCGTCTGTACCCGCAGTCGTCGACAGGTGGGGTTCATCATCCAACACCGCGCTCTCGTCAGCCTCGTCAAGCTCGGTTAACGTGTTCTCGCGTTCGTCGAGTACGTAGCGTGGATGGAGTGCGAGCACTGCGGCATACGGCTCGGCTTTCGGCGGGAGGCGTTCGAGGTCGTAGCCCTCGCTCGCGTCGCGTGTGTGCTCGACGAGCGCTTCGAACTGCTCACGCTGGAGAGGTTGTGATTCGCCCGAATCGACGTCCTCGATAATGATGCGCTGGTCCTGGACACCGGTCACTCGGAATCGTTTCGACGCCAACGGCGTGATGAGCGTCGCCTCTGCAGGGAGTTCCTCGCAACGCTCGATCAACGTTCCCCACGTCGCGCCGAACGGAATCGTCATGCCACTACTCAGAGAGGCGCTATCTAAAGAGCCGTGGGCCACACACCCGATTCCGAGTGTAAGTCCAGCGCTTCGAACGATCTGCCGCACGACGAGAGCAAATTATCAATGGCCGCTCATTCGTCGGTTGGGGTGATGCGGACCTGCTCTTCGACGAAGTAGATGTAGCCGCGGCTTTCGAGCTGGGCGAGCGCGTCTTCGGCGTCCGCTTCGGTGAAATGCTCGACGTCGGTGATCGCGTCGACAGCTTCGTCTCTCGGAAGTTCTTCGCCGGTCCCGCCGGCCGCTTCCGTCAACAGGGCAAGCGTATCTTCGGCGAACGGCGGTATCCGCCGCTCCTCATCCATACTTAGTGTTTCAGCCGGCTGTATATGTATCTGTATTCGTCAACCGAGATTACAATTCTTCAAGATGCTCGATACCCTCTTTCGAGACGTTCGCTTCGGTAATCGTCTCAGGCATCCAGTCGGGTTTGTCATCTGGGGCGTCGCTGCGCCACGCCCACCCCTCGTAGTTGTGCAGTTTCTTCGTTCCTTTCTCCCGGAGACGGAACTGACTGCGTGATGCCTGTTCTTCGCTCTCTGCCGGGTCGAATTTCCGAGCGGCTTTGAGCGCTGCCTGTCGTGGTACCTGTCCCGAGTACACGCTCGTCTCCTCGCCGTTCTCCTCGCGCAAAACGAAGTTTCGCTTGTCGCTTGCCATGAGTTTCTCACCCGAATATCGCACTACTATGTGATAAATGTACTCCAGTCCAGCGATTTTCCACGACAGATAGCCGCTCTCTACGGCCGAATAGGACTGTTATCGATCTGGAGAACTGTCTGAGTCGTTCTGCACTCGCGTGAACGCGAAATTCTCGCGAACATCGGTGATCTCGACGGTCACTTCATCCTCGGGGCGCGCTTCTGGGACGATCAGCACGTATCCGCGCTCGACTTTCGCGATCCCATCGCCTTGGTCGCCCAGCGTCTCGATGGTCACCTCGCGGATGTCACCGCTCGATACCGGTGGCGTTGACGGCGACGACGTCACTGCTGTCGCCGACGGTTCAGCCGGTTGACTCTCACTTCTTGGCTGGGGCTCGTCCAAGATCACCACGCGATAGGTCTCGCCAGCCGAAACCCGCCCCATGTCGAGTTCCTCTCGTGGTATCTCGATACTGTAAGAGCCTTCATCCTCTTCGACCGATGCGGTGAACAGACACTCCAGCTGGTCAGGGATCTCGACCATTAGACGCTCTCCGTACTGGTAGTGTTCAATACCGTTCTTGAGGAGTAGCTTCCCAAAGATCGAATACCGCGAAGAGAAACCCTATTCATGGATTTCAGGCTTCGGCTTCAACAGTCACGTACTGCTCTTCCCACTCGCGGCGGGCTTCGATCTCGCGGTGGCCTCGCTGGGTGACCTCGTAGGAGTTCGTTCGCTTGTCGATCTGGTCCTTCTCGATAAGTCCCTTCTCGACGAGTGTATCGAGGTTCGGGTAGAGGCGTCCATGGTGGACTTCTGTCTCATAGTAGTCGTCGAGTTCGTCCTTGATTGCCAGCCCTTTCGGCTCGTCTTGTCCGGCAGCAGCGTACAGCAGATCGCGCTGGAAGCCAGTCAGATCATACATGCTCCAAAGGTGGTTGTTCTATCAGTTAAAATATATCGATATACAGATGTCGGGCGAACTATTGAACCTATACACTCTTCGAAACTGCCAAGAAACTTCATAACAGAGGCGTTGTCCTGCCAACTCTCATCACACATCATCTCCGAGAAGACGGTTTGCACCTTAGACCAATCCTAACCAGGCGAATTTCTCAAAGTCGCACTCTCGCCGAAGATGAATAGGTCAGCTGTGAACAACGGGGGTTGGAGCTACTCCCAACAACGATGTGAGTGGCACCAGTGGATCTTTTTGTCATGACTACCTTGTGTAACAGACGAAGGTCATAGGGCCACCAATTGTTACACAAGGCTAGCTGTCAACGTCAGAAGGTAGATCCATCCCCCTGAGACGCAGCATCCTCGGTATCTCTCATCCCACCTGCTTTCTGCCGGTCTCGAACGTGCTCCATACAGTCCAAATTTCGATAATTGGTCGATAGAATAAAGTGTCACGGCTCAACCGACTCTACTATGCCCGACTGTCTGAATTGTGGTGCGGTCGTCACCGAACAGTACGTTCGCGTGTTCGCTCCCACGGGAATGGAATCAGTCCGCGTCTGTCCGAACTGCCCCGACATGGTTCGAGAGGGAAGCGAAGTGCGCGAGGCGAGATCGTCTCGACAGTGACCGCTGACCGCTCCGCTGATCACCCCGACATCAGTCCCTCTCAATAGCGACGAGTGTCGAAACAACCACCTATGTGCCAGAGAGTAGCATTGCCATCTGAGTCTCACATCGCAGGGTGCTGTCTTGTTGAAATCGGCCTGCGAGATGGAGCGAGAGTGCCTGCTACCCTGTTGCAGTTGGGTTCGTATTCGGGGGCAAAAACGAGTTCCGCATAGTCATTATAGCCGTTGTTGGAGGATGAGACGTAGCTTTGAGTGCTCGGGTTCAGTTGTTGAGGTCAAATCACGTCGTCTGGATCGTGAGTGTCTTGCATTCGCTGTACTTCGGCAGTGTATTGCTCTTGAAGGTCGGGATCGTCGACAGAGCCGAGATTGTTCGGATCAGCGTTGACGGCCGCCGTGGTGTCGCGGGCATCAGTAAAGGAGGTTAGTGCCCGTTCTTTGCGGTAGTACTGCTCACCATCGGGAGTTGCGTAGGTGAGGATAATCAGATTCTGCTCGTCGTCAGAGTAGGTTCGTTCGACCAGCCATACACGGACACCATTGTCCAGTTGCTCCGTCATATTCGCCTGATTACTGCGCCGCAGGATTAAATGGTGGAGATGGTAGATGAGTGAATTGCCAGACACACAGAAAACAGATTTGCAAGATACGCGCCCTGTATCTCACACGCTGTATCTCTCAACTGCTGGAGAGGACTCGTGCAAAACTATGGATTGTTCCGATAATCCCCATAGCTTCTTCCGTATTCAGAGTCCATCGACCGTCGATCTAGATGCTCCCCCATTCCGGCTCAGAGAAGCCACTCAGTTCATGGGTCGATCTCGTAGTGTGCGATCTCAGTCGAGGCGCAGAATGGGCATGTCTCAGTCTTCGGTTCGACGTTCGCCCCGCAGTTGCGGCACTCGACGACGGACTCCTGTGTCGAGTGTGAGAGCATCCGTTTGACTGTCTGTATCATGAAAGGGAAAGAGAGCGTGTGACAGTGCTCTTTCGAGGTCCAGACTGTGGTCCTCAGCGTGGATAGCTCCCAGCTGATTATAGAAGCTTTCGAAGCGCACTGAAAGTGAACTCTCGTCAATTTCGATGTGCTGGTCACCCGTCGGTCGGCGTAATGCGAACCTGCTCGTCGACGAAGTAAATGTACCCGCGGCTTTCGAACTGTGCGAGCGCGTCTTCAGCGTCCGCCTTGAAGGCCCGGTGCGAGCAATACTATTCATACTATCTATACTAGCCATTCAACTCATATTTTCCATAAGATTCATGGCAAGAGAGATGATATAACCACGTGAACCAATGCGACCGTTTTCGCGCCGATGTCAACGACGACTTCGACGAGGTGGAGTATGAGAGTTAATCGGCGAGGGGGACGGCAGTGATGCACCGCCGCGGTCATATCGGAATAACGATGCTCGCGTACGCCCCTATCGCTTTCTTTCTCCTTCGTGAGCGCCGATTGAGTCTCGCTTTGCTGGGCTTATTAGGTGTGATCGTCGTCGAGCCGCTCCCAGACAACGATATGTGGATTCCTGGTCTCTCTCATCGTGGAACCAGCCACTCGCTGTTCGCAGCACTGGTAATCGGAAGCGTGCTCGGAGCGCTCGGCTGGGCCGTTGGCGACCAACTGGGCGCGTTCCTCGCCGGTCTCGACCCATCGGCGATCGGACCCTTCGCCGCTGTCTTCGAGATCGTCGGCGAGCAGCTGCGCGGACTCGACGAGCGTGCGCTCGCCACGTTCGGCTTTGCGGTCGGAGTCTTCGGTGTTCTCGGTCATCTGCTCGGCGACGTCATCACCGTTTCCGGCATCAAGCCACTCCTCCCGCTCTCACGCTGGCGTCTCTCGCTCAGTTCACTCCGCGCCAAGAACACGCTCGCGAACAACACGCTGCTCATCCTCGGTGTGGGGGTGCTCGTGCTCATCGCGTTCATAACTGCGCCGGCAGGCATCGCGATGCCTGCCGATGTCTCGCCGGTCGGAACCGCCGCTGGCCAGAGCACCAACGCGACGAACGCGACTATCGAGTTCGCAAACCAGACGTCTAACGGGTCGAACGTCACTATCAAGAGCGTAACGCTCCCCGAGGGCGGCTTCATTGCGCTTCACAGCAGCGGCTATACGACCGGAGCCGCGTCCGCAGAATCCTCGATTATCGCTACGTCAGGATATCTCGACGCGGGCGAGCACACGAACCTCACTCTCCCAGTTGACCAAGCACCGTGGGGCAACTATCCGGGCTTGAATCGTTCACAACTGAACGAATCGGCACCGCTGACGATGGTCGCCTACCGGGACACGAACAATAACGAGCGGATGGACTACGTCGCCTCAGTCGGCGCGAACGATACGGCCTACACCATCAATGGAAGCCCGGTTGCAGACTCGGCGGGCGTCAGCGTGCCGACCAAATCCCCCGAGCAAGCATCGGTGACCGTTCGTAACCAGACGTTTCAGGATGATTCGCTGACGATCGAGAACGCGACGCTCCCCGAGGGTGGATACATCGTCATCCACAACGACAGTTACCTCCCGCCGGAGAGCGCGCCCACCGAGAGCGCGGTCGGCATCACGTCATATCTCGAACCGGGCAACTACACCAACGTCGACGCCCCGCTGATTAAGGGCGCTGTCGCATCCGATCAGACGCTGGTCGCGGTGCCCTACCGAGACACGAACGACAACCAGCGCTACGATTACGTCGCCAGTGATGGCTTCCAAGACACAGCCTACGAGAACCGAACGCGAAACCAGACAACAGTCGTCAACGACACGGCCAGCATCGTCGTCGAGGAGGCTGAAAGCGGCTCCGAGAGCATGGCGGGTACGGAGACCACCGAACGCCCAGCCAATACCTCGACGCCGTTCCTCATCACGAACCTCTCGGTGAGCAACCGGACAGCGTACGTCGACGACGAAATCATGGTCACAGCATGGGTTGAAAATCCCACGAACAGCCGTCTCGAAGGCGAGCTCGCGCTCGCTACGGCTGGAGACACGGCCGAGACACAGGACGTTGCGCTCTTTCCGGACGAGAGCCGGGCCGTAACGTTCGAACATTCGTACGATTCGGCCGGCGAGTACGTCATCAAGGTCGGGAACCGGACCGAGCGCGTTCGCATCGCCGAAGAGGGCGCACCGCTGACCACGACCGCAGCCCCGGAGACGAACGCGAGCGCGAACGGGTCGGCGAAGGGTGCTCAGTCCGGCGGGGCAATCGGCCTTACCAGTCCGCCGGTCCTCATCGCGGCGGCGCTCCTGCTCATCGGGGTTGGCTGGTACGTCAAGCGCCAACAGAATCAGAACGATTTCTGATATGGGGACGTCCAGACGGAGGTTCCTTGCCGGATGCGCTGGCTGCGCGGCGGCGGTAGCGATGCCGACCGCGGCCGAAGCGCGGACGTTCGGCGACGAGAACGGGCCGAGTAGGCCGGATTTGCCGAGTTCGTCAGTAGGAGATGTCTCGCTTGAAGGCCAAGCGGCGATGGCCGATGTCGGGCGTCGCTTTCAGCAGCAGCGCCCGCAGATGCAGCGCACGGTCAGCGCCGTCGACGATCTTGGTCTTGATCCCACAGGCAACGAGCCGGTCAACGGCACGCTCGGTTCGGCCCTGTCGGGCATGTCGAACACGCGCGTCGTCTTTCCGAGCGGCGGGACGTTCGCTCTCTCAGGACAAGTGACGGCCCGGCCGAGCGGTCCTATCGAACTCGTCGGCAACGGTAGTTCGTTCGTCATTCCAGCAGGAGAGGAGACAAAGAGTCTGACGCTCGTATTGGAGGGCGGCAGTCTCGTACGCGATATCGTTATCGACCAGAGCACCGAGGGAGTCGTCCAAGAACTCAGCATTCAGGCGGGTAACGGGGTTGTTCGTGCCGAGAACGTGACTATCAAAGGCTACGCGCCGGCGAAGTCGAACGTCGGCCCGACGGGCAATGACCCGGAGGTGGACGCAATGTTTTCGCCCATCGCACGGAGTAGTGGTTCGGTCGTTCAGGTCCGTAACCTCACCGCGGTCGGTGGGACGGCCGCCGGGACGCACGACGAGGCGGACCTCCCCGAATCAGCGCCGGAAAATCGTCTCGGAGCGCCGATGGGGGTCTGGGTCGGGAAGGCCAACGCGGGCACGATCCAACTCGTTAATCCAGAACTCCGGGCTTGGTCGAACGGCATCTACGGCGGACGGACAACCGGAATCGTCGAAATCCGTGGCGGGACGTTCGTCAACAACTTCAACGCACAGACGCGCGTCGGCGGTGGATCGGTCGTCGACGGGGCCTCGATGCTACTCGATGACCGCCAGTGGTCGGACAAGGGACCGTTCAAAATCGGCCATCAGGGCGTCTATGCGGTGCGAGTAGATGCGAAATACGGGAACCAAACCGACCCGGCGGAGTTCAAGAATCTCAAGATAGTGGCGAACTCGATGCGCGAAGGATCCTCGCTATTCGATTGGGAGAGCGCGTCTGGCCCCGGTATCGTTCGCAACTGCCACATTACGAACCACCTCGACCGCCCGGTGTTCCTCGGTGAGAGTCCGTCGGCTCCGGCAACGACGAACATCATGGTCGACCAGTGCCTCATCGACGGGAACTCCTCAGCGGCTGTGATGGAGATGCAGGGCCGTCCGCAGTCGAAGATTCAGCGAACATGCGTCACGACGCCCGAGGCGGGCCCAGAAGGCGTCAGCGGGGCGCAAATCGGGCCGGGGATGAGTTTCGGGCAGTGCACGAGCGCGGGTGGATTGGCTGCGCCGGACAAGGTCGGTGCCGGCGGAAACATCAGCGCGCTCCCCGCGCCGAGCTACAACGGCACCGGAGCGGCTGGCATGGGCGGAATGGGTGGGGCTGGCATCGGAAAAGCAGCGCTCGCCGCGGCTGGGTTACTGGTTCTCGTCGGGGCTGCTATCCTAATCGGCGTGCCGGCGGGAGCGGCGGGGCTGGGGGTGCTCTCGTCGCTGATTTTAAGCTATCTCCTCGACGATGACTGACCCGAAACGCTTCGTCAGACCCACGGACGAGCAACGAGTACCGTGGCGAACACGAGCGCCGCCCACAGGAGCAGCGACACGAAGTCGTGTAGATGGCGACCGACTCTCAGCTGGCCGAGCGTCACAATCGGGCGCGTCAGCGGGAATGCGACCGCGCCCGCGACTATCATCGGAATCGCTGCCCACAGGTAGCCAGTCATCACGAGCATCCAGACGCCCAACAGCAGGCAGAACCCGCCGACGAGGGTCGCCGACGTCGAGTCGACACTCGACCGGAGACTCTGTGGCTGATTCGTTCTCATGCCGGCCTTTTCACGTCGCTGACCTTTATTGTTCCGACGATTCAATACATACGTCGTATGGGAAATATTGGTAGCAAAATATTTATGCACCGAATTCAAAGCGGAAAATGGACATGGCAGACAGACCGGACGAATGGATTGAGGAGGCAAAACACATCGTAACTGAGCATGAACGGCCGGCTGGAGCGGCCCTCATCGTCCAAGGAGTGGCGCTGGCGCTACTCTACTTCTCGGCTGCAATCCCCGCAGCGGCACAGGAGAACGTCTGTGCAACGCCAATCGGCGACTTCACGAACGGGCTGATTACGGCCGCACTCGGAGTCGGGCTGGCGCTGGTGTTTCTGGGCCTCATCGTGAGCTTTGGCGGCCGCCCGCTCGCCTTTTCGGGGAACGCAATGGGCAAGCTCTCGTCGATGTCTTCGAACGCCATCATTGGCCTCATCGGCATCGTGTTCGTCGCCGTGATTTTCTCGTGGGTGCTCGCGTACGCGCCCATCGACATCCCGCAGGGCTGCGTCCCGCTGGGAGGATAGTGACCCGAGCAGCTGCCCGACGGCTCTGTGTTGTTGCTGTCGGATTTTTTCTCGTCGCAAGCCTCGCCACCATGGGTATCTCCGGCGGTGGAGTAGTAGCGGGGCAGGCGACAAACGGGACGAACGCCTCCGCGACCACACCCGACGGGCAACTCGGCCAGCTCAACGGATCGAACGATACCGACACGGATTCAAACCAGACGACGCCGCTCGATGCGTCGAATCAGCGCAATCAGACGGGTGCTATCGGCGGGGCGAGCGGTGGGCTGACCGGCGGGAACGTGAGTGCGAGCATTCAGGGAAACGGCAGTAGCACCACCAGCGGCAGCAGCGGTGGCGGGCTGTTCGGCTTCTCGATGAAGAAGGACGTCATTCGGCCGACGATGAACTCGACGCGGACGATGCTCGCCAACGGCACGGTGTGGATGCTCAATCAGTCGCTCGAAACGACTGTCGGCACGCCGGTCCCACAGGACGACAACGACGACGGTATCGTGTTCGTGCCGACGAACGACCCGTGGCAGGGTCTCTACAACGACTTCTTCATCCCGTACATCTTCCCGCTGGCGACCGTCCTCGCACTGCTCGGGATGATCATCGAGTGTGGTATCATGCCATGGGAGGCGCTGCGGAATCCGACCTACTCACAAACCCGCGCGTTCGTCACGTTCGTGCTGACGCTCGTGGCGATTGTATTCACGATGCCGATTATCACCGTGATGCACGCCTTCGTCGACGTGCTGGCGACGAACGTCGCACCCGATGCGGCGGAGCTGATCCAGAGTACGAAGGGATTGATGAACCTCGGTGCGGGGTCGATTCTCGGCATCGTCACCGCCTACGCAGTTGGCTACACCGAGGTACTCATCCTCGCGTTCATCTACGCGCTTCGCTACGGCGCGCTGTTCATCCTGCCGTGGTTCCTCCCGCTACTGATTGCGCTTGCGTACAACGCGCCGCACGACCGCCTGTCGAACCTCTCGTCGGAGCTGCTCTGGCAGTACATTGGCCTGTTGATTCAGGCGGTGCCGGTGGCCTTCCTGTTCCGCGGCGCGTACGAGATGGAATGGGACTTCGGCATCGGCGGGCTAATGGGACTGCTGGCTTCGGCGGCCATCTTCCTCGTCGCGGCCGCACTCCCGATTGTCACGTCGATTGGGATGTTCAAAGCAGCCCCATCAGTCCAGTCGGTAGCATCGGGCGCGGCCGGCTACGTCGCCGGTTCGTCGGCGAGTGACTACGCTCGCCAAGCGCCCGGACAAGCCGCTCGCGGTGGCTATCAGCGCATGGCGAACGTGAAAACAAGCATTAAGGAGCGTGTGGCATCGCTCACCGAAACGGACGAAGACGGGGATCCATACAGAAACGGAATCCCCGCAAGTGGAGAACTCTAAACCATGTCACACCAAGACACACCCAGCGAGGAGCACGTTGACGACCGCATCCTGTCGGATTTTTCGACTGACCCGGAGCTGGTCGGCTATTCACACAAGACGTGGGCGCTGGCAGTCCTGTTCGTCGGTATCATGACGTTCGTGCTGCCGCAGTTCTTCCCGTTGCCCGTCGCCCTCATTGGCGGTCTCGGGGTCGTGGCCGGTGTCGGCATCCTCTTTTCGGCGACGCCGCCGCATCTCACCCCATGGGAGTTCGCCTATCGGCGTCTCACTTCCCATACTCAGCAGCAAATTTATGTTCCAGATGGAAGTGGTAGCGGATGGAGCAGACATACAGACCATACCAAGTATACTAACAATGAGTGATGACGCTACGAATCCAAACTCGAACTCGCAGCAGCGCGGTAGCGACGGCGGTATCGAGCAGCCGGCCAACGAGACGGTTCCGGGGAGAATCGCCCGGCTCCCGGGCGTGCGCTCGATGCCGGTCATTGGTGCCGGGCGACCAACGTCCGGCGAGGATCACATCCCACTTCAGGACGCCGTTCGCGGCGAGTACGCCATCCGACGCGACGACGGGACGTATATCGGGGTCATCGAGGTCGAGCCGGCGAACATGGCGACCGTCGACGATAGCGAGTGGGAGGCGCAGGTCGAGCGCTTATCAAGCGTCCTAATGTCGAACACGAACGGCTCGGTCCAGATTTACTCTCCGATGCGCTCAGTCGACTACGGTGACCGCCACGAGACCTACAGCGAGCAGGCCCAAGAGCGCCATCTCACCGGCGATACGACCAACAGCAAAGCTCTCGCGGACATCGCCCAAGAGCGCGCGAAGAACGTCAGCCTCCACGAACAGACCACGCTCTCGCGCACGCACTACGTCATCGTCTCGGTTTCGGAGCTGGATACGACCGCACGATTCACCGAAGATCGCGGCGGGCTAGCGACGGTGCCCGTCGTCGGGTCGATGGTTAAACAGCACGAGCGCGAACAGAAAGACGACGCCGCTCACGCGCGAGCGATGTGCGATAAGCTCACCACGCGCGTCGAGCAGATGGCATCGGCGATTCGTGGAATGGAGGGCGTCTCGGCGACACCGCTCTCCTCGACGAAGGCGACGCAGGTCATCGACGACCACTACGGCCGCGG
The DNA here is from genome assembly GCF_000755245.1 of Halococcus sediminicola. Lineage (NCBI taxonomy): Archaea > Methanobacteriati > Methanobacteriota > Halobacteria > Halobacteriales > Halococcaceae > Halococcus > Halococcus sediminicola. Next base: position 37,509 of record NZ_BBMP01000025.1, read on the forward strand.
CGATGCCTTCGCCTACGACGACTACGCCAGCCTCGTCCGACAGGCTCCGCTCGTCTACGGTGACGAGGATGACCCCGAGTACCCAATCGCCCACGAACATGAGCAGGTCGAAGGCGACGCCACGGGCGGGCGTGCAGTCGCTGACGACGGCGCGCAGGCCCGATACCAGCCCGGCGTCTCGCCGCCCGATCGGACGACCGCCGACGTCGTGCGCGACGAGCCGGATGCGCTCGCCGATCACTACAAGTCGCTACTCGCGGCGAAGTTCGACACTACCGACCCCGGCCATGTCCGCATCGACGACCGGACGCTCACCAGTACCATCGCCGTTCGCAATTGGCCGCGCGTGCCGACCTACGGGATGTTCAGCCACATTCTGGCGTCCTCGAAGCCGGGCGTCGAGGTCATCCTCTCGGTGCAGGCCGAGCGCGACGAGACCGACGACATGGACCAGAAGGTGCTCTCGCTTGAGCAGAAGTGGAAGAAGGCGGAGGAAAAGGAGTCGTTCACCCGCGACCGCGATCGCCAGAAATACGAGACGGCGAAGGACATCAACGAGACCCGGAAGGCCCCGAACAAGGCGATGTTCGAAGTCGCGGCCTACATCACGGTCAAATCCGACGTCACCGCCGCACCCAGCAACGAGGACCGCGTAGAGTGGCACAACGACACGGTGGCGAGCGTCAAGCGCAAGCTCCAGGAAAAGCCGGCGAACGCCGGCGGGGTGCGCGTCGACCACAACCAGATGAACGGGCTGCACTCTTCGGCCCCGATAGCGAAAGACGTCATCGGCGAGACGGCGCTCATGAAGGACATGGGCCTCGCGTCGGTCTATCCGTGGCACGCGAAGAATCTCACCGAGCCGAACGGCGTGGTCGTCGGCAAGCACCGCGAGCGCGACGAGCCGACGGTGCTCGACATCTACAACCGGCCGACGGGCTACAACATCGGCATCTTCGGCACCATTGGCAGCGGGAAGACGACCTCGCTCAAGCAGTTGCTCACACGGCGAAAACTCCGCAACCCCGAGACCACTATCGTTGTCATCGACCCGTTGCAGGATTTCGCCGGACTCACCAAACTGTTCGACGGTGAGCGCATCGTCATCGGCGGCGACACGGCCATTAATCCCTTCCACATCGAGCCGACGCCCGAGGACGTGCTACGGGACATCGGCCGCGAGATACCGTTCAAGACGGCCGTCCGGCAGGCGAAAGCGTTCGTCGAGACCTACTACCAGCTGGAGGGGATGAACTACGAGAACCGTAAGGGTACGTGGGAGAAGGCCATCAAGCTCGCCTACAAGTGGGCGGGCATCACCGAAGATCCCGACACCCACGACCGAAAGAGTCCAACGGTCATGACCGCCATCTGGTTCATCCGCGACATGGCCCGTAACCCCGGCAACTACGTCGACGACGCGCTCGAAAACGTCGAATCGGCGAAGAAAAACCGGGAACAAACCGCGGTCGAGATTCTCAACAACGACATCGAGCCACTACTGGAGGGCGGCGAGTACCACAACCTCACCCAGCAGACCGACATCACGGACATTGAGAACACCGGCTTCCTGTATCTCGACCTCCAGCAGTACGATTCGGACCGCGAGGCCGGCGGGCTGATGATGCAACTGCTGATTTCGCAGGTCTACGAGCAAGCGAAAACATCGGCGAACCCGACCGTGACGGCCTTCGACGAGGCTCACTACATGTTCTCGAACACGGCCGACCTGCGCTTCCTGCGCCAGATCGTTCGCCACTCCCGGCATTACGACCTCTCGATGATATTCAGCACCCAGCAGATGGGCGATTTCTTTGAGGAGCGCGAAGACGAGGGTGAGACGGTCAAAGAGTCGGCGAAGGACATCATCGACAACACCTCGATGACACTCTTTCACTACCTGAAAGAGATGAACAGCACATGGGGCAAAGCATTCGACCTCAGTGAGGCCGAACAGAAGTTCATCAAGGACGCCGAGCCAGGCGAGCGCGAAATCGGCTACGCCGAGGCGCTCCTACAGATCGACCGTGAGGGCTGCTTCCCGCTGCGTGTCGAGATGGACGAGGACGTGAACCCGCGCGAGTTCGCTCTCTATCGTTACGATCCGCAGAAACACGGCGAGGACATGGCCGCCTACCTTCGCCATCACGACGACGTGTGTAACTGGCGCTGGGCGAGCGAATCGGGCTTCCGGCCGGAGTTGGCGGACGAAACGGAACCGGATTCGGAACCATCCACACAGCCCGCTCAGAGCGACGAGGGCGACGGCACGGACGACGAAAGGGAGGCTGGGCCATCGGACCCAGAAGCCACTGAGGGTGATGAGCGAGCCACTGGGAGCATAGATGACGCCGAGAGGCGAGCCGACGCGAGCGGCATCAGGAGCGCCGAAGAGGTCATCGCACAGACCGGCGCAGCGGACAGAAAGCAGTCGGACAAGCCAACGGATGAACTGACGCTCGGTGACATCCACGGCACCGTTGACGCGCCCGTTGCCGCTTCGCTCCGCGACGCTGGCTTCGAAAGTGTCGAGGCAGTCTATGGGGCCGACAACAGCGCGCTCGCTGACGTCGAGGGCTTCGACCCCACTAAGGCCGCGTGGCTCCAACGGAACGCAGCACGGACACTCGGGTGGTCCGAGGATCTCATCGAGGATCCAGAGAGTGCGGAGACTAACGAACGCCAGCAACAAAAAGACGAATCGAGCGATGAGAATGCGAATGGAGAAACCAAGGACGGCGCTCAGCCCGCGCTGACGGACATCAAACACATTGGTGAGGACCGTGCAGCCACACTCCGCGAAGCCAGCTTCGAGTCGGTTGGCGACGTAGCAAGTGCCGAGTGCGACGAGCTGACCGTGGTTGGAGGCGTCGGCCCGACGCGCGCCGAGCAACTCATCGAGAGCGCAAGCGACCTTCTCGCCGAATGGCCGGCAAAAGATAAAATATCCGCCGGTGAGAGTCGAAGCGAATGAGCGACGACAGTAGTTCAGGACGAAGCTCGATTTCGACCAGTTCGGAAACCAAATCGCGTTTTGATTCGTTTCGGCGGCAACTTTCCGCACACATTGACAAAGACATGACGGGTGACGATACGCTTGCGTACCTACTGGATGAGTTCGAAGACGAATACGACTGGGTTAACTTGGGCGGTGGCGATTCGTGAGTCTACTTGGCAGCCGACAATCTCCCGATACTGCTGAAGTGACCCGCGAACTCGCCGACGATGTTCACGAGTCGGTTGCCGAGCACGGTGACGTGCTGAACGTTCGCCCCTACCGCGATGATGGAGATATGCGGGCGGCAAAGCAATTGCTCACCGCTATTCACGACGTTAAGTCATCGGATGGGCTTCGAAGTACGAATGAGACACCACCCATCGCCTTCGAGCCGACCTACGCGAATGAAGGTATCGGGTATCGGTTCGCGCCCGTCGACGAGCATGTGCTCGAAGAACTGGAGCGGCTCGTCCCGAACTTCTACCGCGACGCCGATGTGACGCGCGATCCGGCCGAATTCATCCCAATCAAAGAGGGCCAGTATCTGGCGGCTGCACGGCTTGAACTCGCCGATGATAACTACTTCAAGCCCATCAAGCATTTCGAAATCGATCCCGAGGAGTTCGAGACTGATCCCTACGGAGCCATCATCCCTGAGATGATCGGCCGGCGCGAGGGCGGTGATGATGTCTCGACGATGGTGCAAGTACTAATTCGGCCGGCGTGGTCGAACCATTCACGCGACCGCAAGAACTGGTATCACGGCGTCGGGCACACCGCCGAGCAGTTGAAGAAAGGCGAGGTAGGCTGGCGGCCCAGTGCCGTCCTCGAAGGCTTCGCCACGGCGCTCACCGGCGGCAATGCTGAGGAAATCGATCACACGAAGAAGCGACCGACGACGAGCGCACAGAAGCAGGCCGCCGACGTCGTTGGTGACCAGCGCGGCGCGAAGGGCTACCATCTAAACGTGCGCGTCATCGCCACCGCGAACAGCCCCGAGGAAGCCGAAGAGCGCGTACGAGACACCGCCGGAATGTACCGTCGGTTCTATACTAGCACCTACGAGCAGGGCTTCGAGCCGATTTGGGCCGGCCCAGATGGCGCGACGACGCTCGTTCGCCGGATGGCAAAGCGCGAGTGGGTCGACCGAGAGATGATACTCTCGGCGGGTGCTCTCGCTGGTGTCTGTCACGTCCCGACGACGCTCGCCACACCCGAAATCGACTACTCGCGAACAAGCGGTTCGGGGAGCACGCCGAGCGAAGCGCCCGCGTTCGAATCGTTCCAGGACGAAGCCGATAGCGAGAGCGAAAGCGGGGCAAGCGGCGAATGAAACCGAAGCCCCACTCCGTGCTCCTGTTCGCTGGCATAGCGGTGTACGTCGGCCGTGGCGCGCTGCTGGGCGGGTGGACAGTCCACCCCGGCCATCTCGTGGCGTTCGCCGCCCTCTACGTTGGCGTGTACGCGCTCCGAGACGACCACCATCCCATCCATGAGTGAAACAGCTGACACCGAAACCGAGGCCGAAGCAGAGACCGAAGACTGGCCGTATGCAGTAACGCCGGCGAGCGAAGACGAACAGCGCCAATTCACGCGCCGGGAGATGAAGATGATAGCGGAGAACGGCAACATCTACGCCGGATCTCGAGCGCGGGCGATGGTCGAGTACGCCGAGCAGGTTCCCGACCAGCCGCGCTGGATAGGTGCAACCGAGCGCGACAACAAAGACGTCTCGCTGCCGTACAGCCTACTCTTTCGGCACATCTTCATTGGCGGACTGACTGGAATGGGGAAGTCGACGCTGGAGAAGAACATCGTCCAGCAGCACATCTACGCCGGAAAGGGCGTCTGCTATATCGACCCGAAGGGCGATGACGTGCTTGACATCCTCATGTCGATTCCCAAAGAACGCTGGGACGACGTGATCTTCATCTCGCCGGGCAGCGACGCTTTCCGCAAACAGGTCGGTTTCAACCTGCTGGAGACTCATTCTGATCCCGGCGATCCCGGATTCGACGGCGAGGTAGAGGGCATCGTCAACGACCTCAAAGCGTTGCTCGCCGCCGACGACTATTGGGGGCCGCGCATGGACGGGATCGCCTCCAATATGCTGCGCGGGATGATTCGCCACGAGTTCGATTTCACACTCGCCGATATGTTCGGCGCACTGCTTGATGAGGAGAGCCGGGCGGAGTACGCGAACCTGATTCAAGCCAGCGACGAAGACCTCTCGTTCATTCAGGGCTATACGAAGAAAATTGCCGAACTCGATGACATCGACCTCGACGCGATTCGCCGGCGATTGAAGGATTGGGTCGAGGAGCCGACCATGCGCCAAATCGTCGCCCAGCGCGACGCGAAGACGTCCATCCCGCAGGCCGTCGAGGACGAGAAAATCATCCTCGTGAACAACAACCTCCCCGACGAGCCGAAGGAAGCGGTTGCGACCGCGATACTCCGCCAGATATGGACTGCCGTGGATTCGCGGCCATCCGCACGCGACCAGCTGATGCAGGACATGGCCGAGGCCGACGACGGCGGCGTGGGCGAGTTCGACGAGGAGGCCGTCGACGAGGCTGTCCGAGAGCACGAGGAGAGCGGTGGGTCGTTCGACGCGGACTACACCCCCTACTTCCTCGTCATCGACGAGGCCCACGACGTGCTCAGCGAGGGGAGCAAGGTCGAGAAGATGCTGGCGAAGGCACGCTCGAAGCGGCTGGGCCTGACCATCGCCACGCAGCAGCTACGGCAGTTGGACCAAGACGCGCAGGATGCAATTCTCGGCAACTGTAATTCTCTCATCTCCTACGACCCCGGCCACCCGGATGAGGCGAAACTGCTCTCGCGGCGCTTCGGCGAAAAAGACGACCAAGACCTACTGGAGACCGACCAGTTCCACGCATGGATGCGGACGGCGACCGGACCGGGTAAGCGCTCGCGGCCGTTCCTCGCCGAAGCGTTTCCACCGTACCCACCGCTGCATAGCATCAAGGACGCCTACCGGCTCATCGTCAAGAGCCTCGACGAGTATGGGACAGTCCCGCCAACGAGTGAGGAGGTGCAGGACAAGATGCACTTCTCGACGGCTGGCAGTGTTGAGGAACAAGTTGAGGAGAGCCAAGAGATAGACGATCAGCAGGCCGCGCAGGTCGCAAAGGCCGCCTACGACGAGTGGCTTCGCCGGGAGAACAAGGAGAGCCAGAACAACGAGAGAAACCAGCAAAACCAGAACAACGAAGATAACGAGGACAGCCAGCAGAACGGAGAGGGCGAGCGCTGGGTCCTGGTCGAGAAGCCGGCGATCCGGAAGCGGGTGGACCGCTACCTGCCGACCGTCGACGTCAGCCACGTCAGCCTACTCTGGCACGTCATCGACCACGTTCCCGATGACCTGCTGGAGGTCGCCGAACGCGACGGCAAGATGTTCATGCGCTGCACCGAGCGCGGCAAGAACAGGATCTTCGAGACCGGTTCGGCGGGGAGCGCTGGCGGTGGCAAGCACCGGACGCTACTGAAGGACGGCTACGCGCCGCTGTTTCGGGCAGGGATGGTCGTCTCGCTACCGACGCAGGGAGACGGTGATATGCCCGACGGCGTGGCCGACCTCTCGGACGTGGCGATGCTCGATTTCGAGATCGGCGAGCGCACCCACCGGGATGTCCGCAACGTCAGCCAGCAGTTCGAGCAGCAGTACCCGCTGCTGGACCGTTTCGCCATCCCCCAGGGTGCGAACCCGGTCATCATACGGCGGACGGACGGCCCGGCGGTCGCCATCGAGGCCGAGAGCAGCACCGGCGACTCGAAGCCGGCGCAGTCGCTGTTCAACCTCGCACAGGCGTACAACAAGGGCCAGCACTGCCTGTTTACCTGTCGTGAGCGCGTCGCCGGAACGCTCTGGCAGACGCTCACCGAGAACAGCTACTACTCGCACAGCTGGGACGGCGAGCACCAGCGCTGCTACAACAGTGGCGAGCTCATGGTCAACGGCCAGATGATGCTTCGCCCGAAGGGCGCTCGCCAGACCGTCTGGCTCCACGATGAGGAAAGCGGCGAGTACCTGCTCCGAGATAGCGATGGTGAGGAACACGCCCGCTTCGAGAGCGCCACCGAGGTGTTCGAGCAGCCCGAGAAGTACCCGGCGACCAGTGAGGTCGTGCCGGACGACCAGCGTGACAAGTACGTGCCCGTGTACCGGCCGTTCATCCCGGAGTACCACTTTGACCGAAGGGTGTCCGAGAGCGCGTGGGACATCGTAGTGGTTCCCGAGGACGCGGACCAACCCGAGGACCTGCACCTCTACCGTGGCCCCGATGTCGAGCAGCTGCCCATCACCGAAGCCGTCGGCGAGGAGCAGTCGGCGAGCGTGAGCGTTGACGAGAACGAGGACGATAGTAGGGCCGAGCCGGCGGACGCGGGCGCTGCGCGCGAAGAGACGGCGACCAGCGGTAGTGAGCTATCCGACGAGCAGCGCGAACAGATGGAAAAAGCGTTCCCCGGCGACGAAGACAGCGACAGTTCTCCGGTACTCGAAAAACTCTGAGCTACTGCTCGGGGGCCTGTCCTTCATCGAGGTCTCGAATCACATCGACCATATCGTTGTAGGCCTCGTGCATCCGCTCTATCTCACTCTCCAACTCCTTGACGTTGGCTTCCAATTCCTCGATGCGCTCGTGGTCCGTCTCCTGCCCAGCTCCGGACCCAGCTTCCAGTTTATCGACGCGCTGCTGGAGGTCGCGGACATCGCTGGCCTGCACGCCGACATCATCTACCAACTCCTCGAACAGTCTTTCACCCGTCTCAGTTAGCCCGAACTGACGGGCCGGAACAGGGGTGCCGACGTGGGCCTCCCCGACGACCTCAACCGGTGGCTCACCGTCCATCCACTCGACCGACGCCCACAGGTCTTCCGGTGGATTGAGTAGCGCATTTATGTGGTGGTTGAAGCTCCCACGCTCCAGCCCAGTGTATTCTCTGAGTTCTGAGGTGTTGGCCTCGCCGCTGTGGAAGCGTAGTGCCTGTAGGATGACCCGGCGACGGCCGCTCACCCACGCGGCGAGGTCCGGTTCCGACTCTTGCTCGTCAGCAGTGGTCGCCATACAACATGCAATAACTCCCTACTGTAAATAACAAACGTGTCCTACTGAAAGGCTCCCCAGTAGCGAAGGCAGTAGCTGTGAAGACAGGGGGAGGGGGTGGCTGAAACGAGGCCAAGGCCGAGGAAAATAGCGGTGGCGAACAAACGTAGAAAACTGGGCGAACTGGACGAACAAGTTAGGCAAGATGAACCGGGCAAACCGGCTGTGCGAGGAGAGCCGAGCAAACGAAACGAACTGAGTGAGCCGGGCGAAGAGTATATATCAGTAAGGTGGTATCACAACGGTCACGGGTCGAACTCAGCGAGACGCTCTTCCAACGCATTGTCATCCATATTCTCGATAGCCTCCAGACCGAGCGCGACGACTAGCGGCTCAAAATGCCGTATCTTCTCGACCTTCTTTCCGTTCCGACGCTGACGCTGTGTGTCTATTTCACTGGCGACGAGATCGAACTCCTGACGGAGGTCTTCAGGGAGATACATATACGTACCCTGATATAGGTCCTTGGCGCTCTGTGGCTTCTCCTGTTGTTCTTGTTCTTCTGGTTCTGCTGATTGTTCTGGTTTTTCTTGTTCTTCCGATTCTGCTGGCTGTTCCGAGGACCGACCCTTCCGACGACTGCTCAGTCTGTCAGCGCGGTCTCCCATTACTGGGCCTCCCGAATGGATGCTGTTTCTGCCGGGGGCAGTCCAAACTGCTCATCGAGCGTGGCGGCAATCTCTAAGAAGACGTCGCACATGTCCACTCCCGGGTCATACTCGAAAAGCGAGCTGCCGGCACTGTGTGCACGCTGGAGGGCGACCCGTTTCCGAACCTCGAAGCGGGGCGTGTCATCGAATGCGCGAGCGAACCAGTCCATCATTTCCGATGCTTCATTGGTCTGCTCGACTCTGTTGGCGACGAGCGCACGCTCCTGAATCGAGATGTCGAAGTCCCGCTCTATCGAGGTCACGTGGTCGAACAGTAGCTCCACAGCGCGCTTACTGGTAGATTCTGCGAGCGCCGGGATGAGAAGGTTCTGGGCAGCATAGAGCGCGTTGTCCGTCAGATGGCCAAGCGACGGAGGGCAGTCAATCAGCACGTAATCATACTGCTGGTCGAGTTCCTCAAGCGCGAGCGCCAACTGCTCCGTGGGTCGGCGGACATGGGTCATCTCGCGTTCCGTATGGTGATGGTCGACGTTGCTGGGTACGATGTCCATCTCCGCGTGCTCCTCAACGAGGCGCTTGATTTCTCCGCGCTGTTCCGAGTCCGTCAGCACGTCGAAGAGGCTAGGCGGTTCCGCGTCGTAGGCCTCAGCGAATCCGAGGCCCTCCGTGGCGTTGCCCTGTGGGTCGAGGTCGACGAGCAGGACGTCACGACCGCGCTGATTCAGCGCCCCGGCGACGTTCACGGCAATCGTGGTCTTTCCGACGCCGCCTTTCTGGTTGCTCACGGCGATTGTAACCGGGTGTTTCACGTCATCGAGTTCTTCTGGTTCTGCTTGTTTTTCTGGTTGTGCCATACGAACCGATTTTCATAGGCAAACCACTTAGTTCTACGTCAGACGCCACACCGGATTTCGAGTGTAACACCCCGATAGAGCCAGCGAGAGTCGTGAGAATAGACAGTTTGACGGAGACAGACACGAGAAATCGTCTGTGACGAACCTCATCGTCAAATCGGCTGTGAAGGACAAGCTGAGCGATATGAACGTGTCCTCGGATTTCTACGACGCCCTCGACGAGGACGTGAGCGAACTGCTCGAAAACGCGGCCCAGCGAGCTGATGCAAACGAGCGGAAGACGGTGCAGGCGCGCGACCTGTAGGGATCGACGTCGTCGACGCTGGGACCGAACCGAGAGCATTCTTTCCGAAGCAGCGCAATAGCCAGCCGGACTGCCAGCGAGCAGTAGCCAGCGATAGCCAGTGGGGATGACGAGTGGGTGTAGAGAGCGAGAGATAGGAGATTTCACGATGGCACAGATCGTATGGTAGGATTGGGATTGGAACAAGAGAGAAGGGTAGAAGCGAGACTCCATAGCAGATAGGTGCGGACGAGACGGAAAGCAGCGAGCCTTGAAAGAAATCGAGAGCAGCGGGAGATAGTCAAACCGTCCAGTAGGGAGATTATCCAATCCAGCGGTCCACTGGAGCGCTTGACGACAAGAGATTATCAGAGCAACCCATAGTTTTGCGCGAATCCATCCTATAGGGATCAGCAGAGTATCTCGTAGATGCTCGTCTGCACTTGCTACCGTTGTCCGTTGAGTGTGAGTTTGTCGCCACGTTGTCGGATACACTGAAAGAGAAACTCCGAGAATGAGTTCTGATTCCTATAATATTGTATAGAGAGAATGATTTGTCACCGCTGGTGATCTAGTTCCAAGTTAAGATGGATTAGACCGTGTGAGATGGCGAGGTTCGAGAGACTAGCCTTTGTCAGACGCGGGGCCGACGCTAAACTTGACTACGACTGCAGTGGGAGTCCATCCACCGTCTCGGTGTAGCTCGGATGAGACGGCTGCTGCCGGGCCGTCGACGTCAAGTGATCGACCACGTACTCCGCATCCCTGCCGACACCGGTGAACAGCCCTGACGTCATCGCATACAGGAAGAATAGGCCGACGAAGTACAATCCTGGCTCATCCGGAACGACGCCGCGAACGTGGATAGGCTCCTTAGGCCGTTCTTTTCCGTCGAATATCGAGAGATCTATCCACGAAAAGTCAGGGTGAAATCCAGTGCACCAGATGACGTTCTCAACGTCGAGAACGGCATCTCCGACGACGGGGCGGCCGTCGCGGACGCCAGTCATTCGAGGCACCCGCTCGACGCCAGCCGCGTCTAAGTCATTTGGTTTGACCCGGACTAGCTGGATACCCTGGGACAGCATCTTCGGACGCTTGCGGCGCCCGATGGGCGTCCCCGTCGTGAGGATCCGATGGAAGAGCACGCGCATCACAAACGGAATCCCAAGGTGGCGGCCCACCCACGAGTCGATCTGGAACGGCACGTGGCCGACGTCCCGGCCCGACAACTTCGTCTCGTGCTCGTCGGCGACGTCAAGTGCGATCTCGGCACCGGAGTTGCCCGCCCCGACGACGAGCACGTCCCCGTCCTGGAGCTGATCGGGGTTGCGGTAGTCACTCGTGTGCAGTTGGACGACGTCGTCGGGGAGATCCGCTGCGAAATCCGGGATCTTCGGGACCTGGTAACTTGCCATCGCCACTACGACGTTGTCCGTCTCGATCCGTCGGTCACTCGCAGTGACGAGGAAGCCATCGTCGCTCCGTTCCAGCCCGTCCACGCGGACGCCGAGTTCGACGGGCAGGTCGAACCGTTGGGCGTAAGTCTCCAAGTAGTCGGCCACCTCGTCCTTCGTGGGGAAGGCGTACGGTGAGCTCAGATAGTCCATCCCCGGTAGGCTCGAGTAGCGGGCGGGGGTGAACACTCGGAGGGAGTCCCAGCGGGCTCGCCATGCGTCGCCAACGTGGTCGCTCGCATCAAGGATTACGAAATCTTGATCATGCTGCTGCAGGTAGTACCCGGTTGCCAGTCCGGCCTGGCCACCACCGATAACGACGGTATCGTATTGTTCGATCATGCATTTGTTCCTCGATGAGCGTACGCGTTGCTGGAAAGTGATGATGCCGGATGCAAGATTTCACGCCCTGAAATCTCGGGTAAGTCAGGTGTCTGCTACGTCAGGGTTCCCGGCTGACCGGTTTACAAGTCTGATGGTGGTGGTCATCGCTAGGGCGTTATGACGACTCGTGGGAATCGAAGGCGGCAGGGTCGACCGGCGTCGCCTCCTCGCGAACCTGCTCGAAGACTGAAATGGCCCACTCGCGGGCCTCTGGGGCGTCGGTGTCGATGATCGCCGTCAGCGCCCCGGTCTCGGCGTCGTGACAGCAGATGCCGGCCCGGTCGTCCACGATGCCGAGGCCGCAGCGGTCGCCGTCGGGAAGGTGGTCGTGGACGAGGACGGTAGCGTTCTCACAGGCGGTGACTTCCATGATCCGATCAGGATTCCAGGCGAACGTCCCCTCCAGGGCCTTGGGCGTGAACACGTACTCGAACGTCATTCCTTCGAGGACCGCTCCGCAGGCCGTCTCCAGGTTGCTTGATTTGTAGACGATGTTGTCGAACCCGCGCAACGAGGAGGTCGACGCGATGAGCTGGCCGAGACGCTCAACGGGCTCGTAGGGGTAGCCTGGTCCAGGGTAGGAAACCACCGCGTCGGCGAAGAGCTCGGCGGAGAAGCCCGGCATCTCGCCCGGCAGCCACTGCCAGACATCGCGAAGCTTCTCCTCGATCTCCATCGCGTCCCTGAAAGCCAGGAACCGGTCGGCGACGTATTCACCGAGGGGGGTCAGTCCGTACGTGGGGCCATCCCTGTTGAGCCACCGACGCTCTTTGAAGTCGGCGAGCACCCGTCCGACGGTTGGCGAGGAGGCGCCGGTGGCCTCACAAAGCTCTCGACGGTCGGTTGGTCCGTCGGCCAACGCTTCGAGGACGCCGACGCGGTGGGCCGACGTGGCTAGGAATTGGATGTTGTCGATTCCCGCGGTCATATGTGATGAAGGGAGGCGAGGAGCTTAGCGCTTCTCCGTGGGAGAGATACAGGCGACTCTACGATCGAGGGGTTCGGGCGGTTCGAGTGGCGTGCCCTATGCCTGCTTCCCAGCCCGCACCGATTGTGGCGACGCACTCGGCCGTGGTGCTATCGTGGCAGTACCACTTACTGCATTCGCACTCTGTATCTCGCACGCAGAGTTCAACAGGGCAATAGTCGTATGATATGAGAACTCCGAAGATGAGTGCTAGCTTCGGTCATTGCTCTGAAAAACCGAAATCCCTCCCTTCATGAAGGCAAAATTAATGTGTTAATTAGCTAATAAACACAATTACATGCCCAACTCAAAAGCGAATTTGTGGACTACATGGCTGGAAAATAATATGCTCCAAGATATCCAGGACTCCAACCGCCCGGATCCGGTCCCATTCTTGATGACAGTCGACGAACAACTCGACACCACTGATGCAGTCGATAGCTATCGATACGGGAAAAACGACGGCGAGTACCTGTATCTCATCTACTTAGCGGATGATCCACTCGACACTGCGTCCGATATCACCCCCGTCTACGTCGGTGAATCGCGCAACATCGGCTCCCGGATCTACCAACACTACAAGAAAATCGACGACGCGCTCCCGGTCGATGGCTGGGAAGACGACGGCTCGTGGGGTAGCTTCTCGAAATACGACCACATCGCTGCGGTCCGGGATGCCGCCGACTCACAACTCTACGTGTGGATTCTCGACGTCGATACGGTAGAGAAATCGCCCTACGGTGTGGAGACGTACCGACAGGAACTCGAGGCGAAGCTGGTCGGACTCATCTTCGCACATCCGAAGTATCGACAAACGATGACGAACCGTGAGTTCGCACCGAATCAAGCGCTCTACGAGATCGGCAACGCCGGTCACGAGTGGCTCACGACCGATTTCGCGAGACCAGGAACTTCGACTGAGCCCCCTCGAGAAACAGTACCCACCACAGAAAACTCGAAAGCGGAACTCTGGGACCACTGGCTCGAAAAGTACGTTTACACTGACCTTACGGACGAATCGACAGCTGACCCGATCCCCTTGTTCGCCACCGATGAACAACTAACGGTCGAACGGACCGACACGGGTCGTCTCAAACGCTCGGCAGCCATCGACGAGCGAATTCGCACAGAGGGGAAAAAGTGCGTCCATGCCGGGGGACTGAGAGAAGATGGGTATGAGGGAGTCATCTATCTCATGTATCAGCTCGAAGACTTCGAAGAGCGCAGTCGGCCGAGCATCGTGCCGCGATACATTGGGAAAGCAGAAGCGTACGGGAAGAAAAACGAGCTGAGCGCGAACTTCACAGAAATCGCCGCTGAACGGTCGAGTACTCGGAGCTTCGCTCGCTGGGGCGATGGGGACTACTGGCACATCGGCGAACTCTCCATGGCACTCTTCGAAAACGATTCGCGGAAAGTGGCGTGGGCGAGCGAGCTGTTCGAACCAGGGACCCACCGACTCAAGGAACAGACGTACCTCTGGGTGCGGGCATGGGAACAGGGCGTGGACACCGGACCATATGGTTACGAGGCGTATCTCGCCGAGCTCGAACCACAGCTCATCGGCGTTGCTCAGGCTAGCCACCCGAAGCAATTACTGAACAAGAGCAACGTCCCCGATGACGCTCCAATCAATTCGGCTGAATTCTCGTTCGAAGGTGTCCAGGAACTATCGTAGTTGCTGCCACTCAGGACCTTCGCGTCTAAGGACGGCAAGACAGCGCAAATCCAGGCCGGTGCCGAGACGGCTCAATCAATCGGGGACAATCCCGAGTCCGATCGCGTCGGCCTGAAAGAGGCCGACGAGATCGAGAGTGGGTCGATGCAGAATCCCCACGACATGGACGCGACTTACCACCGGAAGGGCGGTGAGTCTCACCGCGGGTACAAATCGAACGTTGCAGAGACCTGTGGCGGTGAAAACCCATTTCGGCTGATCACGACGGTTCGGGTTGGTACAAACAACACCGACGATGGTGACCTGCTAGCCGAAGATGTCGCCGAGTTACCGAACGAGACCGGATTGAGTGATCTCCTCGTTGACGGTGGCTACACGCACAGAGACGTCGAGTCGCGCTGCGGTGATCACGAGATCACGCAGCACTTTACGGGATTGACGGGACAGCGACCGTCTGCGGAGAAGTTGTCGCTGGCAGATGCGGAGTGGGACGGGCACCGAATGGTTGCGTGTCCTGCCAGCAAAACACCCTCGATGAGCCGATGTGCAAGAGATGCGCTATCTATTCAGCACCATCTTACAGAACTACCGTACCTCTGCCAGTTCTCGCCTGACCGATTCAGAGGATGTATTCGGCAGACAATCGTCGTCGGTCTCAGTCTGTCAGCACCAATAACGGGGTCAAGTGAGATAGACGAGTTCGTTATGAGGATTATTCTGGTGACCACTCGCAAGCGTCACCGTAGGTCAGTTGGTTCTCATTGATGTACGTCGACAGACAGGCATAATTGCAAAAGTAACTGGGCGACCCACAGTCAGCGGTGCAGTCACGCACGCAAATCGGGTCGTGGCCGAAGATGTGTGAACCACAATATGCACACGTCTCGTCAGTGTCGGGGGTTTCGATTGTCGTGGACATACGACCCATTGCCAATTGATGACTGAAAGCATTGCGACGGTCCTTCAACGATAGTAGACGGAAGCACTATCCCAAATGCAGAGATCGCGTGACCGATACGCGCCCTGTATCTCGCACGCAGAGTTGAACAGGGCAAAAATATTATGATAGAAGAGCTCCGAAGATGAGTGCTATTCTCGTACCATCGAGTGAACTGTATCCCACTTGTTGACTCCTTGCCCACGAGAATGGGCTACGAAGATCAGAAGAGAGTGTATTATTCTGTCTGATCGGGCCTGAACGACCAAGAGGGCGCTGGCCCGTACAGTCGCTCGTCAGTATCGTCAGCGTACGGCATTCTGTCGGGTGTTTCGAGAAGTTCAACGTAGAGTCCCCATTCCACCCGACAGTACACGTACTGCAACCCCTCTGTCGGCCCACTATCGTTCGTCTTCGGTTCATTGAGGACCGTCACATCACCCCGATCAGCCATTGTATCTACTGCTGTCCCAAGATCTTCAACGTGAAGCGCGAGGTGCATCCCTCCGACGTCGGAATTTTTCGGCGGCGTTTCGTCTTGATCGGGAGCATCCCATTCGAACAGTTCGAGATTCAGTGTCGGTCCACAGCGCAACATCGCCAGTGACGCCCGTGCGTCAGGATGGACATCGAGACGTCGCTCCATCGAATCGCCATCGGGGTCGCCGAATGGACCCTTTCGATACAGGACATCGCAATCGAGAGCATCGACGAAGAACGTGACCGCTTCGTCAAGATCTGGAACCGTGACTCCAACGTGGTGAACGTTTCTCGCCGTCAAGGGATGATCGTTGGCCACATTACTTCACCGCAACCACGAGAGGAACACTCTTGGCATCGAAAACATGCTCGTTGCCGACGATTTTCTCTTTGAGACGCTCCATTTGCTCCGACATGGTCTCGTAAAGGCGTTTGTCGTCTCTCGTCGCGTTATCTCGTTCGGCGCGAACTTTCGCATAGTGTAGCCGATTAGAGTGGAAGACGTTCCAGTAGTTACGTCGCTCCGAACGATCTCGTCCTGCAGTATGGTAATTTTGCAGATCCAGCCAGACGTCGGTTGGTGGAGGCGAGAGACGCTTCATGTGGGTCGGGAGTCGTCGACCGTGTGTTCGATCACTACTGCCGGGAATTTCATCGGTAATATCGACAATCCAGTCCATATCCTCATCAGGTGGATAATGCAGGTGCTGTCCGTCGTCACAGCTTCGTATTGCCATGGTACCGTCCTCCCGAACGTGCTCCCAGAGAAGGGACAGTACAGCTTCTTGATTGGCAATATGGTGGAAGAGATAGCTTACGAAGACGACGTCAAACGTACCGAGGTCCGCTTCGTCGATGTTGTTGACGTCCAACCAACGGTATTGGATATTCTCCGCTGGATAGCTCTCCTTGGCAATCTTCAGTACTTCCTGAGCGTCATCGATCGCTACAACCTTAAACCGGTCATCGTCGCCAAATCGGGACTGTGTCACGGTCCCGTATCCGCATCCCGCGTCAAGGACACGATAGGGTTGTTCAATACCACTGCACTGGAGATGCTCGGCGATTTGATTGAGATTGCGGTCGTCTTGCTCTCGATGTACCTCTGCTGAGAGCTGGAGGCGGTCGTGGTCGACTTCTGGGTCATATTCACTTGGCCCTTCGTCTTCTTCGAAGGTTCGTGAAACAGATTCTGATGAGAGCAGCTGATCCATTACTCGCGCCAGTGCGTTTTCCAAGCGTTCTTCGTACTCTTCGTCGTCAGCATAAGTAAAATAGCCCGCTTCACGACACTCATCTCTGAATTCTTGCAATCGTTCGTACTCTTCGGCGTCTAGCCGATTAGTTGGGATATCGCGTTCCGAGAACCCGATCATCGCTGGAATGTCGTCGTCAATTGCGAGTTCTCTTACGACATCAGCAAGGTTCGTACCGCTCGCTGTCTCATCAGCTTTAGTCCAGAACGACCCCAATACGATATCGACGTCTTCTGCGAGATCCGCTCGATCCGTATCGACATGTCTGGCATCAATTGGTCCTAGATGGATGTTTTGTTGTCGTCCAACTGCAGTATTCCAGTTTAGAAGAACACTTTTAGCAAGCCGTCGTTCTTCTAGTAGCTCAGAGGGCATAACCAGCAGTACTCGGTATACAGTAGACTCGACTGGCATCGATATTCTCTAGTCCAAATCCCGGGATAAAATGCGTACCGACTCATATATCCGAAGGATCAAAATCCTCTAACTGCTGACGTTCGTCGTCCGTCAAATCGCCAGCTAAATAGCGTTTACCTGTGGCTGTGATTCGGTAGTAGCCACGGTCGTCATCAGTCCGATCAATAAGTCCAGCAGCATTCAGCACTCGCACTCGATTCCAGACGGTACCTTCAGCTAGATCCATGTTGACCGCAATAACGGTAGGCGGAACCTCATAGTTTTCAAGCGAATGGCCATCGAGAAATTCGAGAATATCCAGGTCGCTCATTCGCAACCATGCGATTCGCGCTCTCATAGGAGTAGCAAGTACTCCGTTATTGGATAGCATTGGCTAAAAACCCCTGCAAAGCCATTTTCACTATTTGCTTGCTCATTAGTATATGCTCATTCGAAATAGGGCATATCCAAACAATTTATTGCAGATGCCTACGTGGTGGAGGATGTGAGCCAATTCAACGTCGCACCTGGTGGGTGTAGACAGAATCAACAAACGCCATCAAACAGGTGCGCTGAGGCGCGGCTCACTGGTGTTCTATGTCGGTGCGGAGATCGACTTCCCAACCTGAATGGAAACCAGCCATTCAGAATCCGTCGAACCCGCACAGGACACCTCTAGCGCTACCGAATCCCGGTCACGAATCCATAGTGAATTCAAGACCGGACTCCTAAGACAATGCACCAGAGCAATCACACTCTCACGTCGAACACATGTAAAGCTACCGCGAAGGCGTCCTCTCGTCGAACCGACGTCGACCGCAGTCGGATAGACGAATTCGCCGCGGAGAGACAGAAGCGTAGAAGCACGACTGAGAGTTGCACGCCCGGTGGATGGATATATTCTGAACATCGTGAATACTACTGGAGTAGACAGACCATTGATCAGATCGCGCCATCTGCTATTCCTTCAATAGCAATTATCCAGCAGCAAGTATACGATCGTCGCTATCACGGTGGTAGGAGGCGGCGATGAGTGACGATCGAGTAACAGCATCGGCGTTTTGCTGGTCAAAGTATGCCACCCGATTTGGCTGGAGAGGGACAATGCTATTTGAGAGTTCCAAGCGGGCCCAACACGGGCAGTGGAGCGCTGCACAAGAAACCATCACTGTGGACGGTGAGGGCGAATGAGTGCTCTCACCTTTGTATCGCGCTCTATAGTTTATCAGTGTGATAGCAAACAATCACTCATCGTCAAGCGCAGCCTCTCGTCGGTCTTTGTCGATGAGAGCCTGCTGAACTTGGTGACGCAGCGATGCGCCGCTGGGATCGTAGGGAAAGTCGTCGACAGTCTCCTGGACGACGATAGCGAGCCGCATCGCTTCTTTGATCTCCTCGGAGCGCGACCCCGCGTGGTTTGGGCCGCATTCGAGAGTGTCGTCGAAGCGCTCCAAGACATCGTCGCGTTCGCCGATCCAGACGCCGATAGTCTGGCCGCTGTCGTCTGCCATGCGCCGAGTGAGACCTGCAAGGACCTAAAGTCCTGCGAGAGGGTTCAAACGATAGATGGTACACCGCTGCGCGAACAGGTAAGAGTTGGACAGGAATTCGCTCGCGAACAGCGCCGCCGTGGCTTTGGCGGATCGGGTTGTGTCGACTGTGGTGTCGTTCCGGCTTCCGCGTGGGAGATGATCGGCACGGCTGTCGCGCGCCTGCGACTGTGTTCGGAGTGTCGGATATACCGTGAGATCGCTGAGCGCAGGGAGTCCGTCAATGAGTAATGCACGCACGCGCCCGCGACAACCGGGCGACATCCGCTGTCCCGAATGCGACGCCGTCGTCGAGGATCGTGACGAGTTGGCCGACCACCTGACCGAGGTCCACGACGCCTTTGACTGGCTCATGAAGGGACGGCCCGTGGGGTTTAAGGAGGCGGGCGGCCAGTGAATCGTGACTCGGTGGTTCGGTCCGGGATCGAAAATCCGGTCCGGACCTGCAAGCCTTGCAGCCAATCCTTGCAGGAACGCCCGCACCCACCTGCAAGGACGCGCGAGAACCGCCATACTGCGTGGGGTTTTCGTTATACCACATTGCTCGATAAGAACGCTTATAGAGTAAGGGAGAACGTTGATTGGGAAGGAGGTCGTTCAGCCGGCGATGAGCGAGAGCGACACCGAACGAACGGTCGTCAAGACGTACGTTCCAGCCTACCAGAAAGAGCGGTGGCGCGAGCACGCAGACGAACTGGCGATGAGCCAGAGCGAGTTCGTGCGGTCGATGATACAGGCCGGCCGACGCGACTTCACCATCGATGACGACGAACCCGGGCAAGAGGGTGCTGAAGACGAAACCCCGGGGGTAGACGGCCTCGAAGGCCGGGTGCTCGGCGTTCTCGACGACGGCTACTGTTCGTGGGACGGACTCGTCGAAGCGCTCACCGACGACATCGAGGAGCGGCTCGAAACCGTTCTTCAACAACTGCAGCGGAAGAACCGCATCCAGTACAGCGGCCGCCACGGCGGGTACACTATCGAGGACGATAATGGCCGCTGAGGCGACCGACGACGCGATTGCCTACTTCGTCGAGGATCTCGAATACCACGGCCGCTCGGAACGAACGCGCGAGGCCTACGAACGGGTGCTCCGCCGGTTCGAGGCGTTTCTCGAAAGTCCTCGCTGCCCTAGCGAGGATGCGCTCGCACCTGCCGAGGCTGGCCAGCGCGAGTGTATGGCGTGGGTTCACTCGCTTCGGGACACACACAGTCGAAGCACGGTGGCGACCTACGCCTCCTACCTGCATCGGTTCTATGCCTACATGATGCAGGTCGAGGCGTTCGAGTCGAACCCGATGGTGCTCGTCGTCGAGGAAATGGACGAAACCATCGAGAAGGATCCTCAACGGCGGGAAATCTCGTTGGCGACCATGCGCGAGTTCGTCGGGGAAATCCATCATCCGCTCGATCGGGCGGTGATCGTGCTGTTGCTGAAGACGGGGATGCGCGTCGGCGAACTCTGTAATCTCGACCTGCGGGACCTCACTCTCGACGACAAAGACCTCGAATCGGCGTATTCGCTTGGTACCCGCGGCCAGTTGAGCGGGCGGCCCGACTCGATATACGTCGCCAGCGACGTGGACCGCGGTGCCGTCGTCAACGGCGAGGAACGCCACGCGGCGAACAAACGACGGCGCGCGACGGTCGTTCCGGTCGATACGGAGCTTCGTCTAACGCTCCGTCGGTGGCTCGCCATCCGTCCGGATGCAGTGTCGACCGCGGAACCGCTGTTTCTCAGCACGCGAGACGACTGGGGCGAACGCCTCACGCCACCGATGGTGCGCTCGCTCGTGACGAAACACGCCCGCTCGATGGGTTGGTATCGTTCGGGCGGCGATGCGGCCGAAAACGTCACACCTCACTACTTCCGGCATTTCTTCACGACCCATCTCCGCGACCGCACCGGGGACCGCGGCATCGTGAAGTACCTCCGGGGCGACGTCGCCGACGACATCATCGACACCTACACCCACAACTGGGGCGATCGTGTCCGCGAACTCTATCTGAAAAATATCTACAGTCTGATGTAGTCCCGATACAGCTGTTGTATACCAAACCCATAAACCGCAAGTGACTATATAGATATGGGGTCGGCCGAGGGAGTCATGGACGTCCCGGAACGACTCGGCACGCGCCTCGGCAGTCAAAACACTCGATAGAACAGCCGGATCGTCCCAATCGCACGATTGAGGTTCATATCCGAAGCAGTGGTGCACGTTTAGCTGACTGTTCGCGTCATCGAGCGGTAACCACTACGAGCGCCGGCGTCCACACCGCCGTTCCATCCGTTGAGACGACTTGAGCGAAATCGACCGAACCACCGAATCCAAAGGCACTATCCGTTGGCACCCGTCTCGATCGCTACATATGTGGAGGCGATACGAATGGCAGACACGTGCTATCTGATCAGTGACCTCCACATCGGGGGCGACGAGCAACTCACACAGGTCGACTTCCTCGACGAACTCCTTGTGTTCCTCCGGGATCTCGAAGAGAGCGACGAGGACGCCGAACTCGTCATCAACGGCGATGCGTTCGGTCTGTGGGAGTTCACGGAGATCGAGGGCCCGGAGAAGTTCGACGCGCTCCTCGATCGGTACCCCGAACTGTTCGAACAGCTCCGGGCGACCGGGAAACGGGTTCCCATCACGCTCATCCCGGGCAACCACGATTACGAGCTCGCGGCACACACGGAATACGTCGATCGACTGGCGGAGTACAACGTCGATCTCGAACAGGAGATCGCCATCACCCGCGACATCGGGGAGCACACGATCCACATCGAACACGGCATGCAGGAGGACCCGAGCAACCGGATACCGGATTTCGGGAACCCGTACGCGAACCCGCCGGGCTATTTCGTGAATAGGCACATCACGAGTCGGGCCGGCCGCCTCTCGGGGCGCGGGAAGTACAACTGGCTCAAAGACATCCAGGCCGTGACACCTATGACCCAGATCCCGGACTGGCTGGTCTCGAACTACTTCTACCGCGAGATGAGTGGCTGGCTCAGATACGCCTCGGTACCCTTCCTCCTCCTGTTCAACCTGAGTCTCGTCTACGTCGGCATCTACGCGCTGGACGCACTCGGCATCTGGTCGCTCCCGATGACGGTCGTGAGGGATGTGCTGGATCTGTTCGGGCCGGTGGGGACGCTGATAGACATCGTTTTCGCCGCCAACGTCGTGTTCATCGTTCTTCTAATTCTCGTTTCCATCCCGTTGTACGTCTTCTTCAGAGACATTCGCAAGACACTCCGGCGGTTCGGGCTCGGTCGAAGGGACGGTGACGAGCGTGATCCGACCGCGAAGTACAACGACCGGGCCCGCGAAGTCTTCGCCGAGAACCCGGACGTCGCAGTGTTCCTCTACGGTCACACCCACCGAGCCTCGGTCACGGAGATCGACGACCGGCTCGTGATCAATACGGGCACGTGGCTGAAGCGCCTCCGGCGGGTTGATCCCGTTCTCGGTATCTTCCCGCCGGTTTTCTACTCGTCGTATCGACTCAGCTACGTCCGATTGACGGGAGCGGATGACGGGAGCGTCGTCGTGGATTGCAATATCGTCGATAAGCCAGACCCCGGTGACGAGACGTTGCTCGAACGGCTGATCACCCGCACACCGAAACCGTACGAGGGGTTCCCGGTCCACGAAAGAGTCGATCCGGACGACCGAACCGGACCCGAATCGGGCGCTCCGTCCTCGAACACTCGCTAGGAGCAATGAGTCGGCGACCGAAATCGGGAATATGAATCACGTGCCATTCCTCGATTCTGTACCGATATTGTCTCGTATTCGATTTTTAATAGTATTTGAGAGGGGTTTCCGGCCGGATAGTGCCCTTCGAACTATATGACCGTACGGCGTAGTGTGTCACATGGCCTATGAGACCGTCGTAGTGGATGAAACCGAGCACGTCGGGACGATCACGCTGGACCGTCCCGAGGCGATGAACACGTTCAGCACGGCACTTGCACAGGATCTGGACAGTGCCCTCAGGGACCTCGACGAGAACGACGAGGTTCGAGCCATCATCGTCGCCGGTGCCGGGGACGCGTTCTCGGCGGGGATCGATCTCACCGAACACGGGGAGTTCGACAGCCAGCGCGAGTACAGAAAGTGGGTCGGGCAAATGGAAGCGCCGTTTTTGACGCTCAAAAACATGTCTACACCCGTGATAGCGGCGGCCCACGGCCACGCTGCCGCCAACGGGATCGGGCTGGTGGCCGCCTGCGACCTCGCAGTCCTCGCCGAGGGGACCATGCTCGGCGCGACCGCTCCCAAGGTGGGGCTGTTCTGCATGGGACCAGCCGTCCCGTTGATGGGGTCGCTCACCCAGAAGCGCTGTCTCGAACTGCTCTTGACCGGCGAGCTCATCGACGCCGAGACGGCTCTCGACTGGGGACTGGTCAATCGTGTCGTTCCCGAAGAGAACCTCGAAGACGCGGCGCGGACGCTCGCCGAATCGATGACCCAAAAGAGTCCGGTTGCCGTCCAGATGGGCAAGGAAGCCTATTACGTGATGAACGATCTGGACTACGAGACGGCGCTCGAATACTCCAACGAGCAGTTCGCGACACTGTGTACGACCGGCGACGCGAACGAGGGTATCGACGCGTTCCTCAGTGGCCGTGAACCCGAGTGGCCGGGAGAATAACGCACAGGAGAGTGTCGTACAGCGGTTCTCGTACCCGTTCTCCACCCTCTATCGCTCCCGCCCACACGTGGGTCGGTCGGTGTCGAGTCAGTCGTGCGCTGCGACGACCTCCCGCACGACAACCCATCGAACGGAGACGCACCCCCCGAACAGCGGGTGGGGGTGTGCTCGTTGCTATCATCGGATTGAGGTGAGGAAGCCAGTAACGAACGAGATAGTTGAACAGAGGAGCAATCGAGAGCATCGTCACCACGGCTGCTCATCGACGTCGTTCTTCCCTATCGTGACGCACCACTTAGCGTCTCATCGATGAGTTTTCGTTCGGCCTTTCGGAGATGTTCGAGAAACGTCGCGTGTGTGATGTCGAGTTCGCTGGCCAGTGTCTCGGCATCGGCACGTCGGGGCCAGTCGAAGTAGCCCGCTTCGTTGGCGAGGACGATGACTTCCAATTGACGGGCCGATAGCAACCGAGTGGGGCCACCAAGCGGTTGGAGGCGTCCGAGGTGAACGTCGCCCAACTCTCGTAGTTCCTCGATCATCCGTTTGAGTTCCTCACGACTGAAGGCAACGACATCGAACGTACGGTGTGTTCCATTGAATCGATTTATCTTCTGGAACATGCCGTGATTCGCCCGGATGATCGGGAGGACTCCGGAGGAGCGTTTGGTGATGACCAACTGCGAGTCCGGCACGTATCGTACGTCTTGGACTGCATCGCTCTCCCGGAGGACGGCGGCGATGGCGTCGCGATGCTCGCCAGCGTCCATGACGAATCGAATGTTCTCGTTGTCGATACTCTCGAAGTAGTAGATAGAAAAGGCTCCGTTGGCGATCTCGCTCAACTCGCTGAGCACGTGGTCGCTGTCCAAGTTAATGTGAATGGTAGCTGTGAACATGGCTCTCGAAACGACGAGGATAGGGTTTTCGCCAGTATCAATGAAGCGGTTTTCGCTGTATTACGACCCCCTGTGCTCTTCGATCGAATCTCGGAGTGGAGAGACCGCGACCGGGAGGTGGGTCGGTCGCATCCGTCCCCGTCAACGGTCTCACGACCATCGGTTACGGGGACTCGAACGCAAAACCGTGAGCACTGGTGGATTTGCTGACTATCCCTCGCCAAGGTGTTTGCGTGCGAGCGTGAGTGCTTCGGCCAGCCCGAGCGGACCGTGATCGGCCAGCGCGTCGATGTATGCAGCCACCGCCTCGTCGGTCGTCTCGACGTCCGCCCTGTCGAGTAGTTTTCGTGCGCCGCTCGTCCCCGTCGAGGCACCGAAGACGAGACGTCGTTCGGCCCCGAAACGTGTCGGGTCGTACGCTTCCATCGTTGCGGGATCGCTGAGCATCGCCGTGGTGTGGATTGCGGATTCGTGTTCAGTGACTGTACCCCCAAGCACTGCTCGGCGGTCATCCCAATCTTCGCCCAGTGTCTCTAACACACGCCGGCAGGTGGGAACGAGTTCCGATTCCGTGATGCCGAACCCAAGTTCGTAGTCGACACCGGCGGCAACGACGACCGATTCGAGAGGACTGTTGCCCGCCCGCTCACCGAGACCAGCGACACTCACATCGGCTTTCCCTACACCGGCATCAGCCGCAGCGAGAACGTTTGCGGTTGCACAGTCGAGGTCATCGTGGAAATGAACGCCGATGCGACCCAGATCGAGATGCTCGCCGAGCGTGTCGAGGTACTTCCGAACAGTCCGTGGTGTCCGTGCGCCAACGGTGTCCGCGAGCGTGAGGAAGGGGATCGTCGGAATAGCCCCGTCAACCGCGAGAATCACCTCCGGATCCGTCCTGAACGCATCGGCCAGCGTAACGTGTACCTCCGCTCCACGGTCGTGGGCGTACTCGACTGCAGTCCCCAACATGGCGTGCATCTCTTCGCGGGATTTGCCCAGTAAGTGTTCCAGATGGCGGTCGGACACCGAGACGAACAGTTCGACGATATCGATGTCGGTATCGACGACGGCGTCGATGTCACCTTCGAGCGCTCGAGCAAGACCGATGAGTTGCCCGTCGGTCGTCCCCGCAAGTTCCGAGAGAACACGTCTGTCTTTCGTCCCCGTCACCGGAAACCCCGCCTGTATGTAGTCGAGACCGAGGTCATCGAGCGCTCGCGCGGACTCGATTTTTTCATCTATGCCGAAGTCACGGTTCGGGAGCTGGTCTCCCTCTCGAAGGGTGACGTCTGAGAGCTTCATCTAAATGATATCCTCCGCTTCAAGACTTGCGAGTTCCTCCTCGGAGAAGCCGAGTTCACCGCGGTAGATGGTCTCGTTGTGCTCGCCGTGCTGTGGACCAAGGAATTCCACTTCGCCGGGTGTTCGCGAAAATTTCGGAATCGGAGCAAACGTCTTGAGCGAACCAACATCCGGATCGTCGACCTCGACGAAGTCCCCTCGTGCCCGGAACTGCTCGTCCTCGAAGATGTCCTCCATGTCGTAGACCGGACCGACGATGGCATCATGCGATTCGAGGATCTCGATCGCTTCCTCGGTCGTGTGTCGGCGCGTCCACGACGCTATTTCTTCGTCGAGCGCCTCGACGTGTTCGATACGACTCCCGTTGTCTTCGAATCGGGGATCCTCAATGAGTTCGGGCTTCTCGATAGCGTGAGCAACCCGCTCGAAGATCTTCTGGTTGGAAGCCGACATGGTCATGTAGCCATCGGCAGTCTCGTAGATGTTTCGTGGGGCGGTGCTGGAGTGACGATTGCCGTTTCGCTCGGAGACGTATTCCATGCGGTCGTACGCCTCGACTTCGCCGAAGAAGAGCCGCCAGAGCGGTTCGGTGAGCGAGACATCGATAACCTGTCCCTTTCCACTCCCACCCCGTCCCAGATCACGCTCGTAGATCGCCATCATCGTCGCTTGGAGCGCAAACTGGGCGGCCGTCAGATCGGCCAGACTGATGGGTGGAAGCAGCGGTTCGCTGTCAGCGAAGCCGTTGGCGTGTGCCCATCCGGAGATCCCCTCGGCAACGGTCCCGAATCCGGGCTTCTCGGCTTTCGGTCCGGTCTGGCCGTATCCTGATAATCGGACCATGATGGCCCGCTCGTTGACTTCGTGGATGTCGTCAGGGCCCAGACCCCACCGCTCCATCGTTCCCGGACGGAAGTTCTCACAGACGACATCGGCATCCTCGATCAGTTCGAGGGCGATGCCGCGGCCGCGGTCCGCTCCGAGGTCAAGCGTGATACACCGCTTGTTCCGGCCAAGGGATTTCCAGGCCAGAGAGATGCCGTCCTCGGTTTTCTGTGGCCACTCTCGGATCGGATCACCGACCTTCGGATGTTCAACCATCACCACGTCAGCACCGAAATCAGCCATCATCGTGGTTGCAAAGGCACCGCTGATCATTCCCGACATATCGATGACGCGCATACCATCCAGCGGTCCCTGACGTTCCCGTGCTGTCATGCTAGCTCCCCCCACACTTCTGCGTGCGGCCGAAAAGCCGTTGTTCCGACCAGTGTCGGTCGTTTATACGAGAGTGGCAGTCCTTCGACAATTTTTCGGATTGGTTATTTGTCAAATCTTTCCTCCAGCAGTTCCACGATTCCTTCAGTTTCGACGACGTCCCCGTATTTGGCGTCGATATCGAAGAGATTGGCTTTGTGTGGGCCATCAGCACGGTCACCGACGGCGTCGGCAGGAACGATAGTTCGGTAGCCATGTTGGAGGCTATCGACGGCCGTCGCGCGGATGCAGCCACTCGTGGTGACGCCGGCGAGAACGAGTGTATCGACACTGTGTGTGGTCAGTTCGGTTTCGAGGTCAGTACCGAAGAACGCGCTGGCGTACTTTTTAACGATGACTCGTTCATCGTCGATAGGAGCGATGCAGTCGTCGATGGCAACCGATTCGGTACCGAGTCGGAGCTCTCGGAGTGCGGGTACTTTCTCGATGAATTGTCCGGCATCGCCATACGATTCCTCAAACGCGATCGTCGTGAAATACCGTGGAAGGTCACGTTCACGGAACACTTCGAGGAGGGTCTTGGTCCGGTCGAGCACACCCTCAACGTCCGATCCGAGATCGGTCTTCGGGTCGGTGAAGGCGTTGATGAGATCGATGATGATGAGTGCGGGTCGCTCACCCATCCCGACCTCGGCACCGAAATCGTGTTCCGAGTACAGCTGCTCGGTTTCGCCGATCCAGTCCATTTCTATCGGTCCTCGTAGTGGGGGCGAACGGTTTCTAAATCCATGATTCAGTCGCTACGTTGGTCGAACGCACGGCGTTCTTGGGCGATTTGAGCTTCGAGGTCGTCGTATTCCGGCAGCGGTCCGTAGTCGAACTGCTCCGGAGCGTCCCGATGCCGACGAAGTTCCTCACGTTTGGTCTCGGTGGCCGCTTCGTCGACAGTACCGTCTTCAGCGAGGACGACGCCGTATTCGCTTTCGGCGGCGTCCACGGAGACGAGACCTCGGCGAACTTCCTGTGCGACGAGATCGGAATCGCGCTCCAGTGGATCACCGAGGCCGCCACCACCGGCCGTACTGAAGACGAGCTTGTCGCCTGCCTGCACGGGAACGTTTTCGGCCTTCGAGGGGAGTTCCTCTTCGCTACCGTCGACTCGAACGAGTCGCTTTTCGCTCGTTCCACCATGTGTGCCGCCATCGACGCCCCACGGGTAGGTGTGGGCGCGGTCGTCCTGAAAGGTGACTGCACCGTCTTCTTCGAAGGTATAGACCTTCCTGATCCCGTGTCCACCACGGTGACGGCCCGCGCCGCCGGTGTCCGCTCGGGCGCTGTATTCGTCGATAGTCAGCGGGTAGTACGCCTCCTGATACTCGGCGGGCACCGTTCGGAACAGTGGCCACCACGAGTGTCCATCGAGACCATCGCCACCCGGCCGAGCCGGGATACCGCCGTAGAGGATTTCGAGCATCTGGAATTGGTTGCCGTCGGAATCGACGCCGGCGTAGACGAGGTTGGGCGAGGTTCCGTAGCTCCCGGCAACCGAGAAGTCATCGATGAGCTTCGAGAAGGTAGCTTGGAGCACGTCGAACTGCCGTGCCATCAGCGGCAAGCGATTACCCAACGGGGCCGGGAACTCGGGCTGTACGACCGTTCCCGTCGGAAGATTCACTTCGAAGAGGTCGTAGTAGCCGTCGTTGAACGTCAACAACGGGTCGAACGCCATGATGAGGAAGACGCCGGTGAACATCTTGAACATCTTCTCGTTCAGGAGGAAGTTGACGGTTCCCGGAACCTGAGCGTCGGTCCCCTCCCAATCGAGGTGGACGGTATCACCCTCACGGTAGATTTCGAGATGGAGTTTGATCGGACCGTTGCCCATCCCGTCGTCGTCGACGTAGTCCTCAAAGGTGTGCCGTTCATCCTCGGGAACGAACTCATGGATGAGATCAAGCATGCCGTCACGCGTCCGGTCAAGGATCGCATCACATCCTTCCTCGTAGGTCGCTTTGCCGAACCGGTCACACAGTTCCTGGACGCGCTCCTCACCGGCTGCCGTCCCGGCCGCGAGCGCCTTGATGTCGGCCTCGGCGTGGTCGGGCAGGCGCGTGTTGTGGGCGAAGGTTTCGATCAGTTCCTCGTCTAACTCACCACCTTTGTAGAGTTTGACCGGCGGGAGACGCATCCCTTCCTCGAAGATGGAAGTGGCCTGAACGGGCATACTGCCGGGGGTCTTTCCGCCGACATCCATCAGATTCCCCCACTGGCTGGCGAATCCGACGCGCTCGCCCTCGTAGAAGATGGGGCGAAGCAAGAGCATATCCGGGGTGTGTGACATCGCGCCGGCACACATGTAGGGATCGTTGGTGGCAATAACGTCACCGTCTTCGAGGTCGTCCCACCCGAAACTCGCGTTCTCGATGATGGTCTCGATTGCGGAGCCGAACTGGCCGATGATCATCCGTCCGTCCCTGTCTGCAACGAGGGGGAACTGGTCGGACTGTTCGCGGATGACGGGGCTAATGGCGGTCGTCTCGAGAACGCGGTCCATCTCGTAGCGGGTGTTCTCTAGGGTGCTCTCGATGATGTCAAGCGTCGTCGCGTCGATATCGTGTTCGCCGACGAATTCGGGAGTTTCAGTGCTCATCGGTCCTCTCCTCGGTTGATTTCGATGTTGGCATAGCGGTCGATAATTGCGGTGTGGTCCGGTTGAACGACCATCGTCGAGTCGTCGTCGATGACGATCGCAGGGCCGTGGATCTCGTTGCCAGGCTGTAGCTCCGTGCGATTATACAACGGTGTTTCGTGGTACGCACCGTCGAAGTACACGTCGTTCGTCCCCACCTCGGCCGCGCTCGGATCAGTACCTCCGAGATCGTGTTCGTCGATCGTGACGCCCTGAAGCGTGCCCTTGCCGATAACGCGGAGGGTGGCGATTTCGAGAGGGGCGTCGAGCGAGAACCCGAACTGCTTGTCGTGACGGGCCTCGAAGTCGGCTTTGATCTCCTCTAGTCCCTCCTCGCTTTGCAGATTTTCGATATCGACAGGGATCGACATCTGGATGTCCTGGCGGAAGTACCGACAGTCCGCGTAGTACTCGAAGGCGTGATTCGTCTCGTCGACGTCTTCTGAGTCGAGCCAGTCGGTTGCTTCCTCGCGCAGCGTCATGAGCTTTCCATACACGTCCTCACCGTCGACATCGCGGTCGGTTTCGAGGTACGTTTCGGAAAACTCGTTCTGTACATCCGAGGTCAGAAAGCCGAACGCCGACATGACTCCCGGTCCTGGCGGGATAACAAGCGGGTAGGCCCCCATTACGTCGGCGAGGGCGTTCGCATGCATCGGACCCGCACCGCCGAAGGCGACGAGACCGAATTCGCGCGGGTCGTAGCCGCGTTCGACGGAAACAACCCGCAATGCACTGTGCATGTTCTCGTTGACGATATCGAGAATCGCCTGTGCGGCCTCCTCGATGGAACTTCCGCGCTCGTCGGCGATTCCGGCGATGGCTTCGCGAGCCGCCGCGTGGTCGAGGTCCATCTTCCCGCCGAGCTGAACCGCTGGCGGGATACGCCCGAGGACGACGTTGGCGTCGGTCACTGTCGGCTCGTCACCCCCCTGTCCGTAGCAGGCCGGGCCGGGGTCGGCACCGGAACTTTCGGGGCCGACTTGCAGCGAGCCGCTGAGTTGCACGCGGGCGATGGAACCCCCTCCGGCACCGACTGTATTGACATCGACCGAGCGTGACGTGAACTCCCGGTAACCGACCTTCGTCCGCCGGGTGGTTCCGGGTGTTCCCTCCTCGACGAGCGAGACATCCGTCGAAGTGCCACCCATATCCAGGGTCAGTACATCGGGAACACCCTTCTGTTCGGCAATCGTCGCCGCGCCAACGACGCCGCCACTCGGCCCCGAGAGCGCGAGTTCGACGGGACGACCCCTCGCCGCCGCGGAACTCATCAACCCACCGTCGGAGCGAACGACGTTCATCGTCGCCATCGACCCGGCTTCTTCGAGAGATGCATCGAGACCGTCGAGGTATTCGATAACCTGCGGACGGGCGTAATCGTTGATAACCGTGGTCAGTGTCCGCTCGTATTCGCCGTATTCGGGGACGATTTCTGAGGAAATCGATACTGGAAGCTCCGGCGCTTCCTCGTTGGCTATCTCTCGAATCCGTTGTTCGTGTACCGGGTTGAGATACGAATTGAGCAACGCAACCGAAAGGGAATCGACCCCGGAAGCCTGTAGCTCTCGGATCGCTGCTCTGACTTCCGACTCATCGAGCGGTTCGTCGACGACTCCTTCCGGCGAGGCAATGGTTCCCGAAATCCCGCGCGTGTCCACGAGGTCGGCAAGCGGTTCGGGCTTTTCCATACCGATCCATCCATAAAGAGGTCCCGGGGTCCACGCTCGCGCGAGATGAAGAATCTCCTCGTGTCCTGTCGACGTGAGTAGACCGACGCGTGAACCACTTTCTTCGAGTAACATGTTCGTTACGACAGTCGTACCGTGAAAGATCAACGCCAAGTCGGCAACCGAAGTGTCCGCCTTGTCCACGGCTTCTTTGATTCCGGCGAGCACGCCCTCGGACGGGTTCGCCGCTGTCGACAACACCTTGTCTATCGTGAGTTCGTGAGTGTTCTCGTCGAACACGATCACGTCGGTGAACGTTCCGCCAACGTCCACCCCGAGATTGTATGCCATGTAAACCCACAACAGTAATCACAGTTACAACTCCTAAGCGTTCACCCTACACCTGTTGGGTGTTTTTATACTCGCGGATGGATCGGTACATCCTGTTTGAGGATTGACCAAGAGTGCTGGACACGCAACGCCCGCGACAAGCGCTCAACGACCGCACGCCAGTAGAGGAGAACAACGTGACAACGTCGACTTATCGAACGCTTAGTCGATGGTCGTTTTGGGCCGATGGCGATGATCCGTGGCTTGTTCGAACGAGTAGCCGATCTCGAGGAGTGACGGTTCGTCGAACGGTTTGCCGAGGATTTCCATCCCGACTGGCAATCCATCAGCAGTGACCCCCGCTGGGACGGACATTGCACTGCACAGAGACGGGGGCGATGATCGTGTTCGTCGCGAAGGTCATCGTCTGATATTTTTCCTTCACGGATTTCACCCTCCTTCGGTGGCACGGCCTAGACATCCGGGAAGACGATCGCATCGAGGTCGTGGCTAGCAAACACATGCAAGACATCCATCTGGAATGCGTGCTACGATTTCGCATTCTCGCTATTGGTGGCCGGCTCCAAGCCAATCAGCCGTCGCAGTGAAAGACGAACCACGAGTACCTGCATCGACTACTTGTCCAGTCCCCCACCCATTTTTGCCGACGTAGGCGCGAGTGTTTTCCGTGCTCGTTATTGAGAACGTGACCGTCGTCGACGCGAACGGTGCCCAAGATGGTCCGCTCGTCGTCGAGAACGGTCGGGTCGAAAGCATTGGAACCGCTCCGAAAGACCCGGACGAGGTCCTCGACGGTCATGGCGGCGTAGTCGCCCCAGGACTGATCGACTCGCATGTTCACATTTCGATGGACGGACGGCCGGACACCGCGACACTGACCTCGCAGTCACCCTCGACGCTTGCCTACCGTGCGGCCGCAAACCTAGAACGGACCGTTCGTGCAGGCGTAACGACGGTTCGTGATCTCGGATCACCGGGAACGCTCGGACCGGACACGAGAGATGCGGTTGCCGAGGGCATCGTCGAAGGTCCGCGGGTCGTTCCTTGTGGCTCACCGGTCGTCGTCACTGGCGGCCACGGCCACTGGTTTGGGCGGGAGGCCGATGGGGCAGCCGAAGTCCGAAAGGCCGTCAGAGAGCAACTGAAAGACGGTGCCGAGGTCATCAAAACGATGGCGAGCGGTGGCGTGCTCACCGAAGGGGCGGAGATCGGCGGCCACGAAATGTCACCTGAGGAGCTTGGGACACTCGTGAGTACGGCAAACGCGAAAGGCCGGCCGACCGCGGCTCATTGTCACAGCACCGAAAGCATCGCCAACGCGACAGCGGCTGGAATCGACAGCGTCGAACATGGTACCTTCATGGACGACGCGACCGCGGAGGCGATGGCCACGTCGGGAACGTACTGGGTGCCGACGGCCTCGGCCCTCCACGGCATCGTCGAGAACGGCACCGACGACGGGATCCCCGACTGGGCGGTCACGAAAGCACGGGAAGCGACCGATGCCTTCGACGACGCATGGACTCACGCGCTCAACCACGACGTTCCGATCGCCATGGGCACCGACGCCGGCACGCCGTTCAACCATCATGGTGACGCCGCACACGAACTCGAACTGATGGTCGAGTACGGGCTGAGTCCCACCCGCGCGTTCGAGGCGGCGACGGTGAACGCTGCAGAGCTTCTCGGACTCGATCGAGTGGGGAAACTCGAATCCGGCTATCGCGCCGATTGCGTCGTCCTCGATAGCGATCCACGGGAAAGCGAGAGCGCGTATCGCAGCCCACGAGCAGTCATTGCGGACGGGACTGTCGTTCGGTAGACGACTCGTAATACCGTCCGTGTCGTCTGTCACCACGTTCGCTCTGCATTCGCATGAAGAACCGTGATTTCCCCGATTTATCGAGACTAATCGTGGACGAACATCCGTCGAGGAAGTCTCGACGGGACAGTGCCGAGAAGTCGGAGAATCAAACGATCGGACTGTGATATTTATCATAATTCCTGAAACCCGAATACGCCCCGATACGTTTTGGAGTCGAATGGGGTTTCTATCGCTGCAACGAACCAATATCTCCGCAGACCAATAATATATTAAACATTAACTATAATACCTGCCGTGTCGAATGTGGCCATGTACCATGCCAGAAACGGTGTTCGAGGTCGATGTCGACGAAGGTCCAGAGGATCAGCCCGATCCGATCGTCAATCGGTGGCATCCAGACGTACCACCCGCTGCAAGCGTGGAACCGGGAGATACGTTTCGCATCGAGCATCTCGACTGGACGGGTGGTCAGGTAAACAACGACGATAGTGCAAACGACATGCGGGACATGGCTCTCGATCCGAATCACCATCTGAGCGGCCCAATCGAAGTCAAGGGTGCCGAACCCGGTGACATCTTGGTGGTCGACATCCTCGATCTCGGTCCGTTCCAAGACCACGAATGGGGCTTTACCGGAATCTTCGACTTGGAGAACGGAGGCGGGTTCCTCACGGATCACTTCCCGGAGGCGCGAAAGACCATCTGGGACCTCGATGGTGCCTACACATCGTCTAGACATATCGATGATGTCCGATTCCCCGGTCTCTCCCACCCGGGGATTATGGGTACTGCACCATCTCACGAACTCCTCGAAGAGTGGAACGAGCGAGAGCAGGCGCTCATCGACCGTGGTCCGGAGCACGAAACGGCTGTGAATCACGAGACTCGTGAGGATGAGCCACCACTCGCGCTTCCACCGGAGCCGAACGATGTCATGTTGGGGGACCTGGACGAGGACGAAGTCGACGAGGCGGCGGAGAAAGCTGCCCGAACCATCCCACCGCGGGAAAACGGGGGCAACTGTGATATCAAGAACCTCAGCCGCGGATCGCGGGTGTACCTCCCGGTGTTCGTCGAGGGAGCGAACCTCGTCACTGGTGACCTACACTTCTCACAGGGAGATGGTGAGATCACGTTCTGTGGAGCGATCGAGATGGCTGGATTCCTCGATCTCCAGGTCGATGTCATCAAGAACGGTGTCGAAAAGATGGGAACCGACTACGCGATGTTCAAGCCGGGGTATCAAGACCCCGACTTCTCGGATTACGTGGTCTTCGAGGGCTACTCTGTCGACGAAGACGGTACCCAACACTACAAGAACGCCAACATTGGCATGCGCCGTGCCTGCCTCGATGCTATCGACTACCTAACCAACTTCGGATACACGCGTGAGCAGGGCTACTTCCTGCTCAATGCCATTCCAATTGAAACCAGAATCGCCGGTATCGTCGATCTCCCCAATACATGCGTCACGGTGTCGGTACCGAACGAGTGTTTCGACATCGATATCGACCCGGATACACTCAGGGATGGGACCAACGGCGCGGATCGCGGTGACGTAGCCAAACCCTCGTGAGGAAATCACTCTCTATGGGATAGTTCTCCGTAACATCAATTTTCGTCCACAAGAGCACAGCGAGGATGAAGAAGGTTTTCCGCCAAGATATCCACAACTATCAGGAACGAACACGATTCATATCACGGTTCTCGTGGCTTCTGCACATGCCAAAGACGTTGATGAACATTCCAGTTCCCGGTTTGGAGGTTCTGTGAGATGGTGTACTCGTTGTCTTGTGCATCGATCATCGTCACAGAATAACGTTCGGTCTCGACCACTTCTAGAGGTTCGTCTCGACCGTTGAATAGCAGTAGATCACCAACAGACACGTCACCGAGACGGTCTGTAAGCGCTCTCTCCGAGAGCGGTTCACGGTCGGCCGTATCTGTCGAATCGTTCGAGTCCATATAGATCTCCGGTATCAGGTCGTAGTGTGAGACCGAGTATGTTGTTTTCGATCAATGTCCCCAACCAGCAGGGAAATCAACGCCTAGAGATTCGTCGCCCTCGCCGATTCACGAGGGAGACCGTCCTAACGAGTAGGTTCGTGTCCATTCGTTTAGTGGCCGATCGACCACGGATAGCCGCCCGTATCAGTGTGGAGGGTATTGGAATCGTGTTCTTCGTGGTGCTCGTCAGTATCGGTGTCTGGTGCTGCCGCAATGATATCGTCGATTCGGACGAGCATAGTCGCAGCTTCGTAAGCGGTCGTGACAGCACGCTGTTTGACCGCCAGCGGTTCCAGTACGCCTGTAGCGATCATGTCCCCGATCTCGCCATTCAGTACATCGAGTCCGGCAGTCACGTTGCCCTCGTGTTGTCGGTGACGAACGTCAATGAGAGCATCGATCGGATCCATTCCCGCATTCTGCGCGAGCATTCGGGGGAGCGCTTCGAGCGCGTCGCCAAACGCCTCGATCGCCAGTTGTTCGCGTTTGCCAATTCCCTCGGCATGCTTTCGAAGGTCTTCGGCGAGCATGACTTCGACCGCGCCTCCCCCAGGGAGCACCTCCCGTGTTTCGATAGCCAGTTTGAGTATGTTGAGGCAGTTGTCGAGAACCCTCTTCATCTCTTCGTTGATGTGTTTCGTCCCCCCACGAAGGAGGATTGAAACCTGCTTCGAGTCGCTACAGTCCGCGACAATCGCCAACTCCTGATTACCAATCGATCGACGCTCGACAAGTCCAGCCTGACCAGTGTCCGTTGAGGTGAGTTGGTCTACCGTGCCCACGTACTGTGCACCAGTCGCCCGTCCCAATTTAATCAATTCGTCCTTCCGTGTCCGTTCAACGCAAAGGATATCTTCGCGAGCGAGGAGATACCTGATCGGATCATCGATACTCTTCTGACAGAATACAACATCGGCACCTGCGTCGGCGATCGTTGCGACGTATCTCTCATAAACTTCGTCCTCGTAGTCGAGAAATGCTTGACGCTGCTCTGGAGTGTCAAAATTGACGGTACCGAGACCATCCACTGTTTCGATGGTCAACTGATCGTCGACGAGAGCGATCGTGGCGTCTTCAATTTGCCGCGGAAACTCCGTTTCCGGCGCTACCACCGATGTCGAGGAACTTTCTAAGTCGATTGCAAGCCCATCGATGACCTCTGAGTCACGATAACCACCACCGGCTACGGCTTGGCGTGTAATGTTGCGACGGTCAATAGTCTCGTCGTGCTCGATTGCCTGTACTGTCTCGACGGCCAGTTCGGCAAGGAACTGTGCGTCAGTGCCTTCCCATTTTCCTGTGATGACCGTGTGAACGACATCTTGGAGACGGTTTGTATCATGGGGATCGATTTCGATCGTCTCCTTCTGTAATATCTCGAGCGCTCGCTCGGCAGCCAGTCGATAGCCATCAGCGATAGTAGTGGGATGGAGGCCTTGCTCAAGGAGAGCGTCCGCAGCTCTGAGTAGTTCGCTTGTGAGAATCACCGCGGTCGTAGTTCCATCCTTCGTCGAATCGGCCTGGGTTTCGGCGACTTCTGCCACTATGCTGGCTGCAGGATGTTCGATCGCTATCCGATCCAGAATACTCGCTCCATCGTTCGTGACTACTACTTTCCCATCGGTGGTGATCAACATTTTGTCGCTTCCACGTGGTCCGAGAGTGGTTCGGACTATTTCGGCAAGAGCCTTCGCTGCGGAGAAATTAGCATCTTGGGCATCCCGTCCTTGGAGACGCTCGGTAGTCTCGTTTACGGCTGGACGCAACTGCTGTATGTTACTACCCACCATGCTTGTGTTACGAAGAACATGATGGCATCCTACAAAAACGTATCTCATGGTCGTATTGCCTGATTCGTACAGGAACAGCTAGGTGACACCAGATCAGATATTCCGAGTGTCGAACTACTCGATCGAATCTACGAGACCGATCTCATATCTCACAACAGTGAGCGAGGATATGGGCAGGTAATGTTTAACACGTTGGTCCGACTATTCATGATGGACAATATGTCTACGGATTCACTGCCCGAGATCAACGACTGCGTAGATCTCTACCTACACGCTTGGCATCAATTCGGAGAGCAACGGTTCAACGTAGAGCAATTGATCGAGCCGCTTACCGAGCGAGAAACCCGATTTCTCGAGGAGCGAAAAGAGACTCGAGGCCAATTAGACCTACTAGTCGATTATGGGATAGTAAGCCAAAACGATGAGCAATACGAGATCCGATGTGGACCAGAAGAGGATCTTTCGACGTGGCGTGACCGAGTCGAGTCACCAGAGGCGATCTACCAGCTAGTTCAGCAGGCTAGACGACGAAACCGCGAATCGGGGACCGATTCGCTTGAGGTTCTCGAATACGAGGACGAATCGTTCGTAAGCCTCTCTACCGATGAAACCACGGACAAATCGGACATAGTCACGTTAGTGGCTGACAAAATAGATCGATCGCCGGTACCCGATGGAATTGTTATCCGCTCACCGGCCGATCAAATCGGACACATTCAGCAGGTGGCCGACGAATTATGCGACGCCAAAGCAATGACTGAGACTAACCTTCCCTGTCACTTCGAAAAGGTTGCCTCGAATGTTAGGGGAGAACATAAAGACGACCTCGAATACCACCTATACCTTCGTTCGGTGACCGAATCGTTTGTATGACACGATTTTCTGTATCACTTGCCGAGTGGCTGACCAGAAAAAGGTTAGTTCCAAGATCGATCACTAGGCTCCGATTTGGATTAATACAGTTGTACTCTGTCCGCTACTCAGGATTTATCGAGGTAGACGATATCATACTACGTGATGTCTCGAATTCAACCGCTTGAACCCGGTGAAACATCTGATGAAGAGGTACAGCAACGGTTGACTGCTGCTGAACACGGATGGTATGGCGACGCTGGATTCTTCGGTGCAATGGCACACGCTCCGGTAATATTCACACACCTGTACGACACACTCGGCGCGTTTCCGTCGAATGAGCAGATCACGGCAGAGCTTCTCGAACTAATGCGGCTTCGTATTGCTACGGTCCATGAGTGCGCATACTGTGCGACCGTTCGCACACTCAATGTCCGCAACGAGGTCGCTGGTCGCGAAGATGCGGTCCTCGGTGACGAAATCAACTCGAAGCAGTTGAGCTACGAAGAGGAGCTCGCAGTTACTCTCGCAGATCATCTGGCGTCGGACCCACATCGGATTACTGACGAACTCGTAGATACGCTTCGAGAAACGTTTAGCGAAGCAGATACTATCGAATTACTGTTGTTCGCTTCGTTGGAAGTAGGCTTGGATCGCTTTTGTATTGCGCTCGAACTCGACACGACCGACGCGAGCTCTTATCTAAGTAACCTTGACTATCCTCACGAATCATAATCAGTAGCTTTTCACTGTTGAAATCGAGTAATTATGGGAAAGCTATAATATGCTATAGGTGGTTGGTAGACGTTGACAATCATGGTCGAAGTCCCGAGGTGCAAAGTCCATGTCGCTGTATAGCGTACTCGGTATGGGGCTCCTCTTTGTCGGCGGCGTTCTCATAGTCAACGGGATCTGGCTGCTCGGACGAGGTGACGATTCAGACGTTGCTATTTTCAATCTTCTTACAGGACTCCTCACGTTCTTGATCGTACTCTGGTGGGGGTTTGGTGGCGACGCGTCAGAAGGTACCCCATTCAATGCAGCAGGAACGATGCTTTTTTCGTTCACCTATCTCTGGCTGGGAGCAAACGCATACAGAGGTATCGAAGATCAACGATCGTTCGGTTGGTACTGTGCGTTCGTTGCCGTCGTTGCAGTTCCGACTGGATTCATCGTCTTCCAGACGGGTGACCTCGGGCTAGCTATCCTGTGGTGGATTTGGGCGATACTCTGGGCAACATTTTTTGTTCTACTAGGGATAGAGCGTACTGAATATACCGAGTCTATCGGAGGATTCACAGCAGTCGTTGGCGTGTTGACTGGTGCTGCTGGCTACTTGATGGCAGCTGGTTTCTGGCCCTGGGCCTGACCACCGATCGGCCATCATTCGGGCGCTCAACCCTCAGCTCTGCCTGATGACGATCAACATATAAAAAATATTCCACAACAATTAAGTCACCATGAATGGATATACTCTTGCGGTTTCATGACCAGAGGTAACAATGCCCGAAACAAGATTCGAAGTCGACGTCGACAGTGAACCGGACGAGCAACCAGGATCGAACCCATTCAATCGATGGCACCCGGACATACCAGCAACCGTCGAGGCCGATCCGGGCGAAACCATGCGTCTTGAGGCACTCGACTGGACTGGAGGACAGATCCGGGACAACGACAACGCAAACGAAGTCCGGGATGTAGACCTCACACAGGTGCACTATCTGGCAGGGCCAGTGCACATAAACGGTGCCGAACCCGGTGACCTCTTGAAGGTAGAATTCCTCGATATGGGGCCTCTCAACGAGCGCTCGGAATTCGGCTTTGCGGGAACCTTCTCACAACAAAACGGTGGTGGGTTCCTCACCGACCATTTCCCGAGGGCTGCAAAATCGATCTGGGATCTTGATGGCTATACCGTCTCGTCACGGCATGTTCCCGATGTCCGCTACCAGGGAAAGATCCATCCAGGACTGGCTGGGTGTGCGCCAAGCCAAGAACTCCTCGAAGAGTGGAACGAACGCGAGCAAGAATTGGTCGACAAACACCGAGAGGACCCGGAGTCGATTCACAACCATCCGACTGGTGAAAAGGAGCCCCCGGTTGCGAACCTTCCCACCAGTGAAGGCGCGCTAATGGGAGAGATGGACTCTGAAGAAGCCGAAAAGGCCGCCGAAGAAGCAGCCAGAACGGTCCCCCCACGCGAACACGGAGGGAATCACGATATCAAAGACCTCTCGATCGGATCGACGGTCTACTTCCCAGTATATGTTGATGGTGGGAAATTTGGTGTCGGTGACTTCCATGCCTCACAGGGCGATGGTGAGATCAATTTCTGCGGTGCAATCGAGATGGCAGCGTACATCGACCTCAAGTTCGACCTCGTCAAAGATGGCATGGACAAGCATGGTATCGACCATCCGATATTCGAACCAGGGAATCGTGGACCGGCGTTCGAGGATTACGTGACGTTCTGTGGATATTCAGTCACCGAAGACGGGGATCAGCACTACATCGATCCACACGTGTCTTACCGGCGTGCGTGTCTTCAGGCGATCGACTACCTGAAGAAATTCGGCTACACGGGCCAGCAAGCGCTCCATATCCTGGGAACGGTTCCTGTGGAAGGGCGTCACAGTGGCGTTGTAGACGTACCGAACGCTTGCTCAACACTTGCTCTACCGAAGGGTGCGTTCGACTTCGATATCTCCCCGGAGAGCTTCGGTAACGACAAAGATCGCGGTGATCTCAGTATTACGGACGATCCACTTACGTGAGATCTGTCCCGTACTTTCGGCAGACTGTACCACCAACACGGCCGCGAAACGACGAGTAGCCGATCGAACATCTTTCAGAAATCCCGAGCTTCGAGGCTTCGATCTCGGAAGTTGGCTCCGAGCGAGTGCTGTCTCTGAGAGTGAGATGACGAAGTTCCAGTCATCGATCGATTTCTCGTCATGCCGGTTTCTATCACTATCTCGTGGGACTGGTGTTTGGTCTTCGAGTTCCCAGTGAACGGTAACTTCCGCCTTCGTACCAATTCTGGGTGGTTATCGAATATTATAGTATTCGACGATGAGGCACTTGGAATGTGCGAGCGCTGTCGACCCGATAGCGTGTGGAACTGTGCTTGTTTAAGCGGCCCTGGCGAGTATTCGCTTTCGGCCCTTCAAGGTCGGCTTCGCGCGGCAATCTTCCGCTTTCCGGCGCTACGTGTACGTCTGGGCATCGTCAACCGCGAGAAGGCCGACGAGGCGTTCGACCTCGCCGTGCCGGTGGATGATCGGCGGCGGCATGCGTACCGTTTTGCGCGCGAGCCATCAGCCTCGTTTCACGCTTCGTTGGAGTCGGCGAGATCGAGAGCGCGAATTCCTCCGCCAAGCAGCCACTCTGGATCGCACTCACGATTTCTGTGCCGCTCACGCTCGTCACGTGGGATTTCGCCGAAGGGATAGTTGGCCCGCTGGCCGACGATCCTGAACGATTCGGCCGGATGAGTATTGTGTATATTATGGTAATTTCGATCTCATTTCGCTTCTGGAGTATGATCGACACACGGGTACTACAGGGCGGGTGATACTCGAACACCGATCTATGTCCGGCGGGCACTATCCCGACCAACCTCGGGTTGAACGCCATGCTCGTTTTCGGATTCGGCCCGTCTCCACGCCTTGACGTTGCGGACGCGGCGTGGGGGACGACGATTGCGAACGTGCTCGCCGCGTACGCGTTCGCGGCCATCATGCTCTCGGGAGCGTATTCCGTGCGGTTTCCACTGGTCGGCCGTCAGTAGGATACCTTGATTTCGAAGACGCCACGATGACTATTCCCGGCACGATCGACCAAACCTGTGAGACCGTCGGCGATCAGTCGTCCGTTCCAAGTTTCGCCTTGGTGTAGGGCTTCAGTCCGCCTGCGTCGACCAACGACTGAAGGAATTCGGGCAGCGCCTCCGCGTCGTAGCGTTCGTCCGTCGTGTGGTTTCGGACGGAACCTTCGTCTAGGTCGACGCTGATCTCGTGGCCGTCATCGATGCGGTCGGCCGCCGGACAGATCACGACCGGGAGTCCGAGGTTGAGCGCGTTCCGGAAGAAGATGCGCGCGAACGACCGTGCGACGACCGCCTCGACGCCCGCCCCGACGAGCGAGAGTGGTGCGTGTTCGCGCGACGATCCCGACCCGAAGTTGTGGCCCGCGACGACGTACTCGCCCGCCGAGACGTCCGCCGAGAACGCCGGGCGCAGGTCCTCGAAAGCGTGGGCAGCGAGTTCGTCGGGATCGCTCGAAACGA
The DNA here is from genome assembly GCF_000755245.1 of Halococcus sediminicola. NCBI lineage: Archaea > Methanobacteriati > Methanobacteriota > Halobacteria > Halobacteriales > Halococcaceae > Halococcus > Halococcus sediminicola. Next base: position 80,048 of record NZ_BBMP01000025.1, read on the forward strand.
TGAATCGTGACGGCGTGATCTGGTCTGTGTCGATGTCGTCGCCGAACGTCCACGCTCGTCCCGATCCGTGTGCGGCGGTCACGACGACACCCCCTCGGCGAGCGCGACGTCGTCGTAGCGTTCGAGTTCCGCCCGACGGGGATCGGTGATCTCGCCGTAGAGTGCTGAGACGCCGACCGTGGCCGGTGACGCGAGATAAACGTCGCTGTCCATCGACCCCTCCCGCCCGGGGAAGTTCCGGTTCGCGGTCGCGAGACAGACGTCGCCGTCGCCGAGAACGCCCTGATGGTAGCCCGCACACGGGCCACAGCCGGCGTTCTGCACGATCGCGCCGGCGTCGACGAGCGTCTCGAAGACCCCGGTCTCCAGCATCCGGCGATAGACCGAGCCGGAGGCGGGGACGACGACCATCCGCACGTTCGGCGCGAGCTCCTCGCCCGCCAGCACGTCCGCGACGAGTCTGATGTCCTCGTACCGACCGTTCGTACAGGTCCCGACGAACAGTTGGTCCACCGGCGTTCCCTCGACCGCGCCGACGTCGACCGCGTTCTCGGGGTTCGACGGCTTCGAGACCTGCGGTTCGAGATCGGTCGCCCGGTAGGTATGGACGTCCTCGTACACCGCACCGTCGTCCGGTGAGGTGGTTTCGTCGAGGTCGACCTGGGTTCCCGTCTGGTGTTCGATATACGAGACGGTCCGCTCGTTCGGTTCGACGAACCCCGCCTTGCCGCCCATCTCGATCGCCATGTTCGAGAGGACCAGCCGCTCGTGGATCGGCAGCGACTGTACCGCACTGCCGCCGTACTCCGCGGCCTGGTACGTACAGCCGTCGAACCCCACGTCGCCGATGAACTTCAGGATGAGGTCCTTCGCGTAGACCCCGTCGGGGAGCTCGCCGGTCACCTCGAAGCGCTGGGTCCTCGGCACGCGAAACCAGAGGTCGCCGGTCGCGAGCGCCGTCCCGAGATCGGTCGAGCCGACGCCGGTCCCGAACGCGCCGATCCCGCCGTAGGTCGTCGAGTGGGAGTCGGCCCCGATGACCAGGTCGCCGGGCCGGACGAACCCCTCCTCGACGAGAACGGCGTGGCAGATCCCGTCGCCGACGTCGAACTGGTGAGCGCCGTGGGCGGCCGCGAACTCGCGGACCGCGTTGTGGTTGTTCGCCGCCTCGACGCCGTCGGCCGGTGCGTGGTGGTCGATCGTGAACACCGTCCGATCGGGCGCGAACAGTTCGGCGTCGTCGCCGGTCACGTCGTCGAACGTCTCGAACGCGAGCGGGCCGGTGATGTCGTGGGCCATCGCGACGTCGATCGCCGCCTCGACGTAGTCGCCCGCCCGAGCGTCCGTGTCCGCCTTTTGCGAGAGGATCTTCTCCGCGATCGTTTTGTCGGTCATGATGTCTGCTTCGTCGATCTCGGCTGGTAGTCAGTCATGCGTGGTTGTCAATCCTGTGGCTGCTCACTGTCGACCGTCGATAGCACTCGTTCGGCCGTGCCGCCCATGAGGACGTGGCTCGTCGCGCCGAGGTCGAGTTCTTCGGCGACGGTCTCGGCGGCCGCCGTCACCGTTTCGAGGTTCGCATCGACGTCGATGGCCATCCGCGTGAGCATGTGGAGGAGGTCCTCCGTCGGCGTGTTGCCGACCCCGGTCATCCCCTCGGGGAGCACGACGCCGCCGCCGAGGCCACAGACCGACGTGTCGAAGCGGTCGACGCCACACTGCATCGCGACCAGCGTGTTCGCGAGGCTCATCCCGTTCGTGTCGTGCAGGTGGAGCCCACAGTCCAGATCGGGCCAGCGTTCGAACACCGTCTCGAACGTCGCGGCGATTTGACTCGGGTCCGCGAGCCCCATCGTCGTCGCGAGCGTCACCTCGTCGACGCCCGCCTCGACGGCGCGCTCGACGACTCCAAGGGTGCGTTCGAGCGGAATACGCCCCTCGTAGGGGCAGTAGAAGCTCGTCCCGATACCCGCCTCCACCTCGATGTCGGCGTCGGCGGCGATCTCGACGATCGCCTCGATCTCGTCGAGGTTCTCCGCGACGCTCATGTTCTGGTTCTTCCGGCTGTAGCGCTCGCTCACCGTCACCAGCGCGTTCACCTTGTCCATCCCGGCCTCGATCGCGCGCTCCATCCCGACGGCGTTGGGCACGAGCGCACGATAAGTCACGTCGTCGTTGCGGTCGATCCGCGCGGCCACCTCGTCGGCATCACGCAGCGTCGGCACCGCTTCCGGATGGGTGAACGAGGTGACCTCGATCTCGTCGACGCCCGTCGTGCTCAGCTGATCGACGAGTGCGACTTTCCGATCGGTCGGGACGAATTCGTCGTAGCGCTGGAAGCCGTCCCGCGGGAGCATCTCGACGAGCGACACCTCGTCGGGTGTCGAGAACGGACCGTGGTCCATCAGATCACCTCCCGTTCGGCCAACTCCTCGCGGAACGACGTTTCGTAGCCGAGCAGTTCGCCGTAGACGGCGTCGTTGTCCACCCCGAGTTCGGGTCCGAGATGATCGACGCTGCCCGGAGTCTCGCTGAACTTCGGCACCACACCCTGGACGACCCCGGTGCCAAGCGTGTCGTCGTCGACCTCGACGAGCGCCTCTCGGGCGCGGTAATGCTCGTCGTCGGCGATGTCGGCCACGTTGTAGATCGGGGCGACGGTCGCCCCGGTCTCCTCGAAGATCGCGAGCACCTCCTCGCGGGTGTGATCGTCCATCCAGTCCTGGATGATCGCATCGAGTTCCTCGACGTTCACGAGCCGGCGCTCGTTCGTCTCGAAGCGGGCGTCGTCTTTGAGATTCGGTCGGCCGATCGCCTCGAACACCCGCATCGCGGTCGGCTGCGTCGACGCGGAGATGGCGACGTACCGTTCGTCGGCAGTCCGGTAGACGTTGCGCGGTGCGGAGGACGTCGAGCGGTTGCCCGACCGTTTCTCGATCTCGTCGCGCTGTTGGTGGCGCAGCGGCTGCGGGCCGAGCAGCGAGAAGATCGGCTCGATCAGGCTCGTGTCGATCACCTGGCCGCCGCCGTCGTGCATCTCGCGGTGCCACAGCGCGAACATGATCGCGAACGTCGAGAACATCGCCGCCACGCCGTCGGCCAACCCGGTCGGCGGGAGCAGCGGCGATCGGTCGGGATAGCCGTTCAGATAGGCGAAGCCGCTCATCGACTCGGCGAGCGTTCCGAACCCCGGTCGGTCGGCGTACGGGCCGGTCTGCCCGAACCCCGAAATCCGCAGCGCCACGAGACCGGGGTTTCGCTCCAGCAGCGACGACGGTGCGAGCCCCCACTTCTCGAGCGTTCCCGGCCGAAAGTTCTCGATCATGACGTCGGCCTCGCTCGTGAGGTCCTCGAAGACGGCCTGCCCCGCGTCCGCCGAGAGGTCGAGCGTCACGGAACGCTTGTTGCGGGCGAGGTACTTCCACCACAGCCCAGTGCCGTCCTTCTGCGGGCCAAAACGGCGGAGATGGTCGCCCGTTCCGGGGCGTTCGATCTTGACGACCGTCGCGCCGAAGTCGGCGAGCAATCTCCCGACCTGGCCGGCGGCGATCATCGTTCCCGTCTCGATCACCACCAATCCGTCGAGCGGTCCCCCGCCGTCGTCGGTCTCCGTGGCGTTCGCTTCGGTCTCCGTCGTATCGTCAGTGCGTGATTCCATGGTGTCGTATCGATTACCGAGTGTCCGTGACTCGTGGTGTCCGATCGGCGTCGCCGGCGCATGATCGCGACGGCTACTCGACCGTTATCGGGCGGTCGATGTGCGTTCCGCGCCCCTTCTCGCCGACGACGTCGCCGTTCTCGTAGGCGACCGCCCCGCGGACGATCGTGTGCGTCGGCCAGCCGGTTACGTCGCGGCCCTCGTAGGGCGAGTAGTCGGCCGCGCTCTGGAGCAGCTCCGGCGTCACCGTCTTCGTCTCGTCGAGGTCGACGATCGTGAGATCGGCATCGGTACCCGTTCGGAGCGAACCCTTCTTCGGATAAAGGTCGAACGCTTTCGCCGTGTTCGTCGACGTGACGGCGACCGCCCGTTCCAGCGGGAGTCGGTCCTCGTGGACACCCTCCGAGAGGACGAGTGGCAGCATCGTCGCCGTCGAGGGGAAGCCGGGCAGGCTGTCGGGTACGTCCGCGCCGATCTTGTCGTCCGCGAGGTTGACACAGTGATCGGTGCCGATACAGGAGATGGTACCGTCGGCGACGCGTTCCCAGAGCGTTTCCTGATCCGCCTTCGAGCGCACGGGCGGGTTGACGTTGTGGCGCTCGTCGCAGTCCTCGCTCGTGAGCGCGAGGTAGTGGGTACAGGTCTCTCCAGTTATCTCCCAGCCGGCGTCGTGCAGCATCGCGAGTTCGTCGGCCGTTCGGCCCGAGGAGATGTGAACAGCATAAAAATCGTCGTCGTAGCCGTGCTGACGGGCCAACGACCCGCTCGCGGTTATGCTCTGGGCCTCGGCGTAGTCAGGGAACTGCTCGACGAGCACCTCGTAGCCCCGATACTCGTCGTCCTCGTCGGTCTCGACGTCGAGATAGGGGTTGTCCCCGCGCGCGCTGGTGATCTCGACGTTTTCGGAGTGGTGACCGAGTGTCGTCGGCACGTCCTGGGCGGCGAGTGCTTGGATGAACGCATCGCCCCAGTCGTCGCGCATCTCGCAGTCGACGCCGAACTTCTCCGACGCGACGTACTTGTAGTTCATATACCACTTGAACGAGGTGATGCCCAGTTCGTCGACGATGTAGGGGATCTCCTCGAGGTGGTCGTACGAGAGCAGTCCGAGCGAGAAGAAGTAGTCGTGGTAGTAGTTTTCTTCTGCTGCCGCGAAGTAGTCGTCCATGATCTCCTCGTAGGGGTCCGGACGGCGGAAGTAGTTCCCGATGGTCGTCACGCCGCCGACGAGTCCGGACCGCGATTCCGTCTCTGCGTCGGCTTCGAGGCCGTGATAGATGCCGTGGTGGGTGTGTGGGTCGATCGCCCCCGGGAAAACGTGCTTGCCGGTGGCGTCGATCTCGCGATCGCCCGACAGCGTTCCCGGTGTGGCTACCGCCGTGATGAGGTCGCCGTCGGCGGCCACGTCCGCCTCGAAGGTCCCCTGTTCGGGCGAGACGACCGTCCCGTTCGAGATGATAAGGTCGTGTGTCATGGCTCCGCTCGCGTGAACAATCTCATTTGGTGACCTCCTCGACGTACGCCTCGACCTCCGTTCGCTCCAGCACTTCGGCGTACTTCATCCACAGGTCGAGCAGTGCGATCTTGTGCGAGGCCTCGATACGGTCGAACAAACATTCCTGGGGAAGGATCACCTCGAAACCGTTCTGCTGGGCGTCGATGGTCGTTGCACGGACACAGCCACTCGTAGAGTTGCCGACGACGATGACCGAGTCGTGACCGCCACGGACCAGCCGCGAGAGCAGGTCCGTTCCGTAGAACGCGCTCGCGTAGGACTTGTCGATCACCGTCTCGCCCGGTTCGGGAGCGATCGGTTCGACGATGGCGAGATCCTCGTGATCCGGATTGTCGTAGCTCGACGGGATGACGCGCGTGTACGCAACTGGCAGTCCGCGCTCGCGGGCGAAATCCAGAAACGGCTCGATCTCCCCGGTCGCGTCCCACGCGACCGCACCCATCGCCGTTCGGTACTCCTCGATCGCGTCGAGGATCGGTTCGTCCTCGCCGACGACGAGTCGCTGCATGTCGATGACGAGCACCAGCGGATCGGTGCCCAGTCCGCGGGAATCCCAGCTCGACGCGCCCGACTCGTCGTATCCGGCCTTCGAGATGACCTGTCGGTCGCGCTCGGTGAGCAGATCGTCCCAGACGTGTTCCGTCATGGTAGTGGTTCACGATGGAGTTCCGCGGCGACTGCAATAAATGTTCGTCATGATCGCTCGTCGGAGTTCGATGGAGCGAACGTCTCGAGGGTTCGCGAGACGGCGTCGTCCGTCACACCCGTCGGTGCACGGACGATCGGTAGGTCGACGCCCATCTCGCGGATGCTCTGTAGCTGCGACCGGGCGTGAGTCGGCGTTCCCACGACCGACACGAGATCGAGAAATCCGTCGCTCACCCGATCGGCGGCCGCCGACCGCGAGTCCGCCGCACGGATCGCCGCGACCTCGTCCTTGAAGCCCGCCTCGGTGGCGACCCGACCGTAGTAGCCCGGGATGTCCCGGAGGTAGTAGGCGACGTGTTCGGCCGCGGCGCGGCGCGCTTGCACCGGATCGTCGGCGACGCTCGTGAGGACGTACATCGCGACGTCGATATCGTCGACGTCCCGGTCGGCCCGACCGGCACCGCGTTCGAGCCACTCGGCCGCCGTCTCGAAGCGCGGTCGTGGATAGAGGTTCGGCAGCCAGCCGTCGGCGTGCTCGCCGGTGAGCGTGACGTTGCCCTCGCCGAGCGCCGCGTTGTAGATCGGGATCGACGCCCGCTCCGGCTCGAAGGCTTCCCAGAACCGTGTCCGATCAGGCGAGTAGAACTCCCCGTCGAACCTGTCGGCGTCGCCACGGAGATAGCGACGCACGAGACGGATGTACTCGTGCATACGCGCGAGCGGGCGATCGAACGTGGATCCGTGAAACCCCTCGACGACGCCAGGGTGGGCGACGCCGAGCCCGAGGATCGCCCGCCCGCCGGAGTGGGCGTCGAGCGTCGCCGCGGCCTGGGCGAGCGCCGCGGGCGTGCGCGAGTAGACGTTCACGATCCCGGTCGCGAGCCCGATCCGATCGGTCGCGGTCGCCCAGCGCTCGAGTTTGCCGAACGCGGTCCGCCCCTGGCCCTCGGCAGCCCAGACACTCTCGTAGCCCAGTCGTTCGGCCCGCCGCACGAGATCGAGATCGTCGCGCAGCGAGAGGAGGACGCCGGTGCGCTCGCTCACGAGTCGACGACCTCCGCGACGAGCAGGTCGTTCCAGATGTCGAGCTGCTCGATTCGCCCGTCGACCACCGTGTAGACGTCGACGTACCGAACGTCCTCGAAGGGCTCACCGTCGTTGTCGACGCCCGAGAGCGTCCCGATGCTCACGACCGTCGTGTCCGCCTCGATCCAGCGGTCGAACGTCTTACTCGCCCACTCGTAGCGCGGAGCGAGGTAATCGAGGAACGCGTCGGCGGCGTTCTCGCCGCCGAACGACACACCGGGGAGGGTGATCGTCGCAATCGGTGCGAACAGTTCGGAAACGGTCCCTCGGCGGTCGTCGGTCTCCATCCGAGCGAAGAACTCCTCGACGACGGCACGCGGGGGTGATGGTTCCTCCATGCCTGCCGAATCGGTCCGAGGCCCAGCAGTGTAGCTGCTTCGGTGATCGGTCGGAAAAGCAACCATTCGGCCGACGAGCGATCCGTCGGCGGCGGTAGGTTTACACACCCCTCCCCCGAGCTAGCTGCATGAGCGAGTCGGAACAGCCGATACTGCGCGACGAGCGTGCCGAAACCGTCCCGGTGACCGACGTCGAGTGGGACGTCGCCACCGACATCCTGATCGCGGGCGGCGGGGGAACGGGACTGGTCGCCGCGCTCGCGGCCAGCGAGTCGTCCCATCGGGTGACGGTTCTCGAAAAGAGCGCCGCCGTCGGCGGGAACACGTCGCTTTCGACCGGGATGATCCCCGCAGCGGGCACCCGTCACCAGCGCGAAGCGGGTATCGAGGAGGAACCCGGCGACATGGCCGCGGACATCCTCGAGAAGAACGACCACCAGGCCGACGAATCGATGGTCGCCCGGCTCTGCGCCGAAAGCGCGAATCTCGTCCACTGGCTCGTCGACGATTGGGACATCTCGCTCTCGCTCGTCGATGATTTCAAATACCCGAAACATTCGGAGTACAGGATGCACGCCCCGCCGGGCCGCAACGGGGCGACCCTGATCGCAGAGCTCGAAGAGCGCGTCGAGGCGACCGACAACATCGAACTGCTCACGAACGCGCCGGTCACGAAGCTCGTCGCCGACGACGGGGTGGTGGGCGTCGTCGCCGGCGACCGCCGCGACGAGGCCATCGAGGCGGATAGCGTGATCCTCGCGACCGACGGGTTCGGCGGCAACAAGCGCATGGTGACCGAGTGGTGCGACGAACTGGACGAGGCGCTGTATTTCGGTGCCGATGGGAACACGGGTGATGGGATTCGCTGGGGGGCGGAGCTCGGCGGGGAACTCGCCTGTATGGACGCCTACCAGGGTCACGCAACCGTCGCCTACCAGACCGGGGCGCTCTCGACATACGCCGTGGTGATGAACGGCGGCGTCGTCGTGAACGCGGCGGGCGAGCGCTTCGGCGACGAGTCGGCCGGCTACTCGGCGTTCGCGGTCGACGTGCTTCGCCAGCCCGGCAGCGTCGCCTACGAGATATTCGATCGTCGGATCTTCGAGCGCCTCGCGGGCGAGTTCGACGATTTCGACGAGGCCGTCTCGCTCGGTGCGTACCACGAGGCCGACTCCGTCGACGCGCTGGCGGAGCAGCTCGGCTGTGACCGCGCCACGACGGCGGCGACGATCGAACGGTACAACGCGGCAGTCGCGGCGGACGAACGCGACGAGACGGGACGCACCGACGGCGTGCATACGCTCTCGTCCCCGTTTTACGGTGCGGAAGTCACCGGTGCCCTGTTTCACACGCAGGGTGGGCTCGTGGTGGACGAACACGGTCGAGTGCTTCGCGAGGACGACTCCGCAGTGCCCGGACTCTACGCCGGTGGTGGCTGTGCAGTCGGTATCAGCGGCCACGGTCCCGGGGGCTACCTCAGCGGCAACGGGCTGACGACGGCGCTCGGCCTCGGCCGACTGGCGGGCCGCCACGCGCGTCGATCGCTCACGTCGGACTGAGTGGTACGGACGGCGGCGGGGAGGGCGAAACGGCATCGACGTTTTGTGGAACTGCTGTCAACACGGGAATGTAAGTGTTTTATATGGTAGGAGAGAATAGAAGATGTCGTATGCGTAGGAGTAGCAAGCCCTCCGTATCGAGGGACAGACGTACGTTTATCAAATACACAGGCGTGGCCGGCATCGCGGGATTGACCGGTCTCGCTGGTTGTACCAGCGACGACGCCGGGAGCGGCGGTGGTAGTGGTGGCGGACAGGGGACGGATGGAAGCGGCGGTGGCGGTGGACAGGGGACGACGGTCGGCAACGCCGGCGGTGGGGGACAGGATCAGGTCGTCATCGGTTCGAACCATCCGCTCTCGGGTTCGCTCGCGGCGACGGGCGGCGGGATGCACAACGCGATCAAGCTCGCCGCCGACCGGAAGAACGAGGCGGGCGGCATCCAATCGCTCGACGGTGCGAAGATCAACGTCCTCAAAGGAGACAATCAGGGGAAACAGGAACTCGGCGGACAGGTGACCCAGGACCTCATCGACAAGGGGGCGAGCGTCGTCACTGGTTGCTACTCGTCGCCCGTCACGACGGCGGCGACGCAGGTGGCCGAGCGGCGACAGACACCGTTCGTCATCACCGTCGCGGCGGCCACCGACGTACTCCAGGGGCGCGGGTTCAACTACGTCTACCGGCCCCAACCGCCGGCGAAGAAGATCGCGAACGACTTCGCGTCGCTCGTTCCGAAGGTCATCCGACAGAACGGCTCGAACGTCGAGACCGCGGGGCTGTACTACGTGAACAACAGCTACGGCCAGTCGATCAAGGAGAACCTCAACAAGTTCCTCCCGGAGAACGACGTCGAGGTGGTCGCCGAGACCGCGGTCGAGACGGGTGCTTCGAGCGCCAACACGCAGGTCTCGAAGCTCAAACAGGCCGATCCGGACACGGTCATCGCGACGACGTACGTCCCCGAGGGCGTGACGCTCGTGGATGCGATGCAAAACCAGGGCTACCGCCCGCCGCATTTGACCGCGTGTGCGAGCGCGACGTTCACCGACGACGATGCCGTCAGCGACATCGGGGAGTTCGCGAACGGCATCATGGACAACAACTACGCGCTGAACCCGACAGTCGACAAGACGAAGAAGGTGCGCGATCAGTTCGACCAGCGCTTCGAGCAGTCGTTCAGCGCGACGGTCGGCATGGCCTACACTGCCGGTGAAGTCGTCATCGCGGCGATCGAGAAGGCCGGCAGCACCGATCGCAAGGCGATCAACGAGGCACTCAAGTCGCTCAAATACGAGGACCACATCGCCGCGATGGGGCCGGTTCAGTTCAAGAAAGACGGGGAGAATAAGAACGCGCTCGCCCCCGTCAACCAAGTACAAGAGCAGTCGATCAAGGTCGTCTATCCCGAACAGTTCGCGGAGGCGAAACCGGTCGTCGAGACGTCGAACTGAGTCGCACCACCGCGAACCGACCGGTTCGACCGATACCTTCACCGTACACTCATCACAACGCACGATATCATGATACACCCATCGTTCACGCTACCCGCGCAAGTGGGGCTCGACCGCTTCGTCGAGCCGTTTGCGAACTTCATTCGAGACCTCATCGGTCTGGAACCGATTTTGGCACAGTTACTCGTCTTCGGCCTCCTCCTCGGGGGCGTCTACGCGCTGACCGCCCTCGGTTTGACGATGATCTTCGGCGTCATGGACATCATCAACTTCGCCCACGGCGTCTTCCTCGTCGTCGGGATGTACGTCGTCTGGTTGACGACGCAGACGCTCGGCATCAACCCGTTTCTCGGGCTGCCGATCGCCCTCGTTGCCCTGTTCGTCCTCGGCGTCGCCATCCACGTCGTCGTCATCGAGCCGATAATCGAAGCCCCACAGCAAAACCAGCTCATCGCCACTCTCGGTGTGCTCTTCGTCCTGCAGTCGGCCATCGAGATCGTCTTCACGCCGAACCCGAGAGGGATCCCGCTCGACGTAGGAACGCTCGAGATCGGCGACGTGTTCGTCCCGCTCGGCCAGTTCTACGCGCTCGTGATCGCCGTCGTGGCGATGATCGCCGTCCGTGCGTTCCTCCAGTATACGGACATCGGACGGGCGATCCGTGGGACCGCCGACAACCGTGACGGTGCACGATACGTCGGCATCGACGTCTCCCGGATCAACTACCTCACCTTCGGCATCGGGGCCGCGCTCGCGGGTCTCGCCGGCGGGTCGATCGCGCTGTTCCAGCGCTTCGACCCGTTCACCGGCGAGACGTTCCTCATCAACGCGTTCATCATCGTCATTCTCGGCGGGTTGGGCTCGTTCGCGGGCGCGTTCGTCGGTGGCCTGTTCATCGGTCTCGTCGAGGTGTTCGGTTCGTACTACCTTCCCGGGACGACCGCGCAGGTGTTGATCTTCCTGTTGTTCATCGGCACGCTCCTCCTGCGACCGGAGGGACTGTTCGGAGGGTCGTCGTGAGCGCCCTCGACCGGTTTCGGAACGGGTATGCCGATTTCTCCGAGCGGCGGTACGCCCCGCTGGTGAAGGCGATCGTCGGTTTCGGCTTCCTCGCCGTCGTGCCGTATCTGATCGAGATCGACGTCATGGGGATGGAGCTGGCGGCGACGTTCAGCCTGCAGATCCTCATCCTCACGCTGGTGTTCGCGTACACGGGTCAGGCATGGAACATCATGTCGGGCTACACCGGCCAGTTCTCGTTCGGTCACGCCGCGTTCTTCGGGATCGGTGCGTACACGACGCAGGCGCTCGCCGTCGACATGGCGGTCAACCCGTGGGTCGGCATGCTGATCGGTGGCGTTCTGGCCGGGCTGTACGGGCTCGTCGTCGGCCACCTCTGTTTCCGGTACAACCTCCGGGGGCACTACTTCGCACTGGCGACGCTCGCGTTCGCCGAACTCCTCCGGTTCGTCGTCGTCAACGTGGGCGAGCTCAACGGGGCGAACGGCTTCTACAAACCGTTCCCCCGCGATTACGGCTCGTCGTTCGGCCTCGCGGCGTTCCAGTTCCAGACCGATCTGCCCTACTACTACCTCATCCTGGGGCTGCTCGTGATCGTCACGACGGTCTCGTGGGCGCTCAAGAACTCCTGGATCGGGCTGTACTTCTTCTCGATTCGGGAGGACGAACGGGCGGCCGCGAGCCTCGGCGTCCCCGGCTACCGCTACAAGATGCTCGGCATCGGCGTGAGCGCCTTCTTCACCGCGTGGGCCGGCACGTTCTGGAGCATGTACTTCAACACGATCCGCCCCGAGACCGTGTTCGCGCTCTTTCTCAACGTCGAACTGCTGTTACCCGCGGTCGTGGGCGGTCCCGGGACGCTGCTCGGGCCCATCGTCGGCTCGTTCATCGTGACGCCGATCAGCGAGATCGCACGGACCACGTTCAGCAACATCAGCGGCCTCGACCGGATCATCTACGGCATCTTCCTGATCGTGATCGTCATCTACAGCCCACGGGGCGTCGTCGAGTGGCCGACCCGCTTGCGCCAGCGCGTGGCTGCGCTTCGAGGCGAGTCGAACCGGGACGAAACGGAACCGGATGCGACCTCGAAAACCGAAACCGACGTCGAAAGCGGATCACAGGAGGGTGACTAATGGCAACCGAATCATCGACACGGACCGACGAACCGACAGCCGATCGTACCGAAGACGTGCTGCTGCAGGCGACCGACGTGACCAAGCGGTTCGACGGACTGGTCGCGCTCGACGACGTCTCGCTCGACGTTCGCCGGGGCGAGATCGTCGGCCTGATCGGGCCGAACGGGGCCGGAAAGACCACGCTGTTCAACTGCATCAGCGGCGTGTTTCCGCCCACGTCGGGCACGATCCACCTCGACGACGAGGAGATAACCGGACGGCCAGCGCACCTGGTCGCGCGAAGTGGGCTCTCCCGGACGTTCCAGATCACGCGGCCGCTCGAGGAACTGACCGTGCTCGAAAACGTGCTGGTCGGCGCACACATCCACCAGCGACGGCGCGACCCCGCCGAAGCGGTCGCACACGAACAGCTCGCGTTCGTCGGTCTGGACGACCGTGCGACCGAGACGGCCGGCGACCTCACGGTGGGCGATCAGAAACGCCTCGAACTCGCCAGAACGCTCGCCACGGAGCCGGCGATCCTCCTCCTCGACGAGATCATGGCCGGCCTGACACCGACGGAGACGCAGGGCATGCTCGAACTGTTCGGCGAGATACGCGAGCGGGGGACGAGCATCCTGCTCATCGAACACGACATGGAGGCGATCATGGGCGTCAGCGACCGGGTGGCGGTGCTCGACAACGGCGCGGCGATCGCGTTCGATTCGCCCGAAGTAGTCGCGAACGACGAGCGCGTCATCGAGGCGTACATCGGCGGCGACGCCGATTTCGATGGAGCGGGGTCGGACGGCGAGTCCACGGCCGCGGGGTCGAACGGAGGTGGGTCACCCGATGCTTGAGATCGACGACCTCTACGCGGGCTACGACGGGATCGAGGTGCTCCACGGCGTCGATCTCCACGTCGATGAAGGCGAGATCGTCGCGCTGGTCGGCTCGAACGGTGCGGGCAAGACGACCACCACGCGGGCGATCTCCGGCATCGTCGAGCCGATGGACGGCTCGATCCGGTATCGCGGCGAGGAGATCGGCGGCGAGGCACCGAACGGGATCGTCGAGCGTGGCATCGTACAGGTCCCCGAGGACCGCGATCTCTTCACGTCCCTGAGCGTTCGCGAGAACCTCCTGCTCGGAGCACAGACCGACACGGCGAAGGAGAGTCGCGAGGAGACCGTCGCGGCGATGTTCGAGCGGTTCCCGCGGCTCGAAGAGCGCGCCGACCAGCACGCCGGGACGATGAGCGGCGGCGAGCAACAGATGTTGACGCTCGCCCGCGCGCTGATGGGTGCACCGGAGCTACTCGTGCTCGACGAGCCTTCGATCGGACTAGCCCCACGGCTCGTCGAGGAGATGTTCGCCACGATCGCCGACGTCCACGACTCGGGACTGACCGTGCTCGTCATCGAACAGAACGTCAAGCAGACTCTCGAACTCGCCGACCGCGGCTACGTAATGGAGAGCGGCCGGATCACGTTCGAGGGGACAGGCGACGAACTCCTCGACGACGACCGGATCGTCGAGGCGTATCTGGGGGTGTGAGAGTGGACGGCTCTCGACCGACCGACGGCTTAACAGGGAGAGCCGAAACGACCGGCGAGGCGAACTCGATCGACGAGACGACACCGACGGGCGACTCCGAGCGCCGTCTGGCGACGTGGGTCGCGGACCTCGCGATCGACGACGTTCCCTCGTCGGTCGTAGACCGTGTCGGCCTCGTCGTCGCCGACACGGTCGGCGCGATCATCGGCGGAGCGAGCGATGGAGCGGTGGCGACGCTCCGTGAGCAATGGACCGAACGAGCTAACGAGAGTGCGACTGCGACCGTTCTGGCTCCCGAAGCACCGCGAACCAGCCGCCACCGGGCGGCGTTCCTGAACGCGACGAGCGGAACGGTATTGGAACTCGATGAAGGCAATCGGTTCGCGGCCGGCCACCCGGCGATCCACGTGCTCCCAGCACTCCTAGCCGATGCCGAGGCGCGCTACGCCGACCGCGAGCGGTTCCTGGTCTCGTTCGTGGCGGGCTACGAGACCGCGGTCAGGGTCGCCGAAGCGGTTCGGCCGCTCGCGGACGGATACCATCCGCACGGAACCTGGGGCGTCGTCGGGGGTGCTGCCAGCGTTGCCCGGTGTCGTGGCTACGACGCACGGACGACACGAACCGCGCTCGCGATCGCCGCGAACTACGCACAGCACACTCGCTTCGACGCCGCAACGGCGGGGGCCACCGTCCGAAACTCGTACGCGGGGATGAGTAATCTCGCGTCGCTCGTCGCGGCCGACCAGGCCCGTGCCGGGTTCACCGGTCTCGACGACGGGATCGCCGCCCATCTCGGGGCAGCCGGTTCGACGGCTATCGCCCGCGACCGGCTCGCCATCGGTCTCGGCGATCGCTGGACGATCCACGAAGGTTACTTCAAGATCCACGCTGCCTGTCGGTACACTCACGCATCGCTGGACGCGCTCGCGACGGCACTCGACGAGTTACCGGCGCGACCGGCCGCAGCGGCGGTCGAACGGATCTCCGTCGAGACCTACGCTGCGGCCGCCGCCCTCGACGAACCCCATCCAGGAAACGCGCTCGCCGCGAAGTTCTCGGTCCCGTTCGCGGTCGCAACCGCCATCGTCACGGGTTCGACCGATGCAGTGGCGATCACCGACGACGCGATCGACGCGGAGACGCTTGCCCTCGCCGAGCGCGTCGCGGTTCGTGTCGACGACGGGATCGATGCACGAGCACCCGACGAACGCGGTGCTCGCGTGACGGTGACGCTCGCCGACGGGACCACGGCCACCGATGCGGTCCGGCAGGCACGCGGCGGCGAGGCGGAGCCGTTCGAGCCGTCGGAGCTGCGGGAGAAGTTCGACTCGCTGGTCGCCCCGGCCATCGGTGCCGGTCGGAGTGGACGGCTCTGGACGGCGGCCCGCGAACCCGTCCCACCCCGCGTACTCTGCGCGCTGGTCCGGGGTGAATGACCGAGTCATGAGCCGTCTTCCCCGCTCGCCGACGACCGGCCTCTCGACGATACTGCGGACAGAACGGAAGCGACACGGCGGAACCGAGCAACCGAACACGATCACGCGAACGATCAGATGGACACTACGACGAGATGACCGACACCACTGACGATGCCGTGCGCGAGTGGGAAGCGCACGTCTACGAGTTCCTCGACGAACCGATTCCCGACGCGATCCGCGCTCACGCCGCGACGACCGTCGGCGACATCCTCTGTGCGGCCGTGGCCGGTTCCGCCGTCCCGGGCGTCGACGCGGTCGAAGCGACCGGCGAGTTCGGCGACGGCCCGGCGACCGTCCTCGGGACGGACCGAACCACGACACCGGAAGCCGCTGCGCTCTGCAACGGGGCGGCGGCGATCGCCCAAGAGACCGACGAGGGTCACGACACCGGTGGTCACGTCGGTGCCGGCATCGTCGCTGGTGGTCTCGCCGCGGCCGAAGCGGCGGACGTCCACGGCTCGACGTTCGTCGACGCCTGCACCCGCTCGTACGAACTCTGCGTGCGGCTTGAGCGCGCGATATTCGCTATGAAAGCGCGCCTCAACGAGGCGACGCCGTGGCTACTCCGCGATCCTCACTCGACGTGGACCGTGGTCGGCCCGGCACTGACGGCCGCACAGTGTTTCGGCGCGACAGCGGACGAACTGCGCGAGACGTTCCGCATCGCGGCGAACCTGGCCGTGCTCTCGATGCACGATCCCTACGATGAGGGGCCGCCCGCCCGGAACTTCACCGCCGGCTTCTCCGCACAGGTCGGCGTGAGCGCCGCTCGAACGGCGCTCGCCGGGTTGACCGGTTCCGAAAGCGCGATCGGTGCCGTCTACGATCCGTTCGACGCGATGCTCCCCGACAGCGAGTTTGCCGATAGCTTCGAGTCGCTCGGCGAGCGATGGGAGATTACCCGGAACTACTTCAAGCCGTACCCCTCCTGTCGATACACCCATCCGCCGCTCGACGCGCTGCGTGCCGCCGTCGAGCGGGACAGGGCGAGCACGGTCGAACCTGCGGGTTCCGGTGGCGAAACACGGCGACGGATAGACCCTGCTGCGATCGAGTCGATCGAGATCGAGACGTTCGCGAACGCGACGGACATGTCGAATCCGACCCCGGAGAGCTTCACCGCGGCGAAGTTCTCGACACCCTACGTTCTCGCACGATACCTTCGGAGTGGTGAACTCGGATTGTCACACTTCACGCCCGATGCGATCGCTGACCCGACGGTTCGCGAACTCGCCGAGCGCGTGCGACTCGTCGGA
Source organism: Halococcus sediminicola (assembly GCF_000755245.1). Taxonomy (NCBI): domain Archaea; kingdom Methanobacteriati; phylum Methanobacteriota; class Halobacteria; order Halobacteriales; family Halococcaceae; genus Halococcus; species Halococcus sediminicola. Next base: position 96,736 of record NZ_BBMP01000025.1, read on the forward strand.
TCGGAGCGCTTCGAGGACGCGTTTCCCGAGAAGTGGGGCGCGGCCGCGACGGTCCGCCTCGCGGACGGCACGGTGCACTCTGGGGAACGGTCGTTCCCCACCGGTGATCATCGGGACCCTATGGACGAAGCGGCGCTTCGAACTCGGCAGCGGGAACTACTGCTGGAAGGATTGTCCGAAACCGAAACGACGGCAGCGCTGGATGCGATCACGACCGTCGACGACCGGCCCGTACGGGAGATCACCGACGCACTGCGATCGGAAACGGCGTGATCGAATCTCCAACAGTGAATATGCGTTCACCACGGGGGAAAACACGGAAAGAATTATCGTGGAGCGGGGGGTACGACGAGTGATGAATCACAGAACAACCGATGGGAAAAAGCGGATCGGTGCTACCGAAACATCGTTCACCATTATCGAATTGCTGCGAGACCATCCCGGCGCGACCATCACGACGCTGGCCGAAGAGACGGGCCGTTCGAAGAGTACCGTCCACAACCACCTCCAGACGCTGCGGGGAATGGGGTACGTCGTGCACGAGGACGGGAGCTACCATCTCGGGTTGGGATTTCTCGATCTCGGCAACGCCGCCAGAGAACGGTGGAATCTCTACGAGATCGCCAAGTCGGAAATGGATGACCTCGTAAGTGCTGTCGGTGAACGTGCCCAGTTGATGGTCGAAGAACAGGGAAAGGGGGTGTACATCTACCAGACCAAGGCCGATGCCGGGATCCAGACGGACTCACATATCGGTGCGACCGTCGCTCTCCACGCCACTGCGGTCGGGAAATCGTATCTTGCCCACCTCCCACCGGAGGAGTTGGAGCCGCTGCAGAAACAAATCGATCTCGACGGGCGAACGGACCGAACGCTCACGGACTGGGAAACGCTCGAAACGGAGTTCGAAACGGTCCGGGAGCAGGGATACGCGTTCAACGATGAGGAACGACTTGTCGGCATGCAGGCAGTCGGTGCGCCGATTTTGAACGACGAGGGTGAAGCACTGGCGGCCATCAGCGTCTCCGGCCCGACGACACGCATGAGTGGCGAGTGGTATCGTCAGGAAGTCCCCGAGATGGTAACGCAGGCGGCCCGAGTCATCAGTATCCGCGCGACCTACTCGTGAATTGACCCTGATCGAGCCGGGATCATCGAACAGCGACGAACGAGGAGCAACCATGGGGGAAGACGCCTATACCGAGCGAACCGTCACGGATTCATCCCGTCACGAACGGTCCGTATTCGTGCGCATCAGCACTATGGCTCACGTTCGAGAGATATAACGGTGATAGCAAGCGATATTCATAACCAAGTTTCGTATGACGGCAGCCTATCGTCATGCCTATTTGCGCTTGAATGATGTTTCACCCGCCCAACTCAATGGACAGAAGCGCATCGATCATCAGTACTTCGCAGAGCTTTCCACCAGACCGTTTCCGAAACCGGGATTTGATCGAGAAACCATTGCGGAGGATAGTTCGGTACTGGGAATACTTCGTCACCGACAGAGCAATCGTTCGGTTCAGATCTCAGTCACGCGTTGGTAGCCCTCGTCGAGCGCGGCGGCGTCCTCGGGCAGGAGTGCGACGACCAGATATTCGGCGTATTCGGCGAAGTAGTCGACGAGCGTGGCGATCCGCTCGGAGTCGACCGCTTCGAGCGAGTCGAGCAGCATCACAGGGACTGTCTCGTGGAGGTCGTGGACGAGATAGCCAGCGAGCGCGAACACGAGCCCCGTGACCTCGCGTTCGCTCTCGGAGAGGTGGTCGATGGTGTCCTCGTAGGCCGTTCCCGACTGCGTGGTGCGAACCACGTGGAGTTCGAAGACGCTTCTATCGACCTTCCGGCGGCCCTCGCGCACTTCGCGCTCGACGCGCTCGATCCAAATGCGTTCGATGTTCGCGTAGTCGAGCAAGTCGAGCACCGTCGCCATGTGGTCGTTGAACGCCTCGACGGCCTTGGTTTCGATGCGTCCGATGCGCGTGCGGAGGTCTTCGAGCTCGGCCTGAACCCTGTCGCGCTGGTCTTCGAGCGTGTCGCGCTCGTCGAGTCGCTCTTCGATGTTGGCAATTTCCTCATCGACGTCCTCGCGGTCGCCTTCGAGCCGGCCGAGTTCGAATTCGAGCTGATTGGCTTCTTTGTGCAGGTCGAGCAGCTCGGAATACTCCTCGTTTTCGCGCTCTTCGACCTCGGATTCCAACGTCTCGATCTCGTCGGTCAGCGCGTTGCGCTCGTCGGCGAGGTCCTCCAGTGTGGCCTTGTGATCGTCGAGTTCGGTCTCGATCTTGTCGAGTCGTCGTTCGAACTGCTCGCGCTCGCGCTGTTTTTCGTTGAGCGTGTCCCGTTCGCTGACGAGGTCGTCCAGTTCCTCGCGGACGGCGTTGACCTCGCCGAGGGTTTCCTGACGGAGGTCGCGCAGGCGGTCGAGCGTGGCCTCGATTCGGTCGGTCTCGACGTCGCTCCCGCAGGTCCAGCACGTGACGGTCTCGTCGGCGACCAACTGGTCGGTGAGTGCGCTGTCGGTCCCTTCTTCGGCGGTATCGTCGAGGCTGTCGAGACGACCGAGTTCCTCGCCGTCGAGCATGTCCTCGTTGAACCCGATGATACTCTGGAGTTCGGAGAGTTCGCCTTCGAGGTCGTCCTCACGGTCGCGGAGCCGCTCGATCTCGGCGTCGAGTTCGCTTCGTTCGCCAGCGGGCGCGTCGGGGAGGTCGTCGTAGTCGGCTTCGAGGTCGGCGCGCTCGTCGTGGAGGGCGTCGATGCTCTCTTCGTGGGTATCGATATCGTAGCGGACGTCTTCGAGATCCGAGCGGGTTCGCCGGAGTTCGTCGAGGGTGTCTTCGAGTGCGGCCTTCTCCTCGCGGGTCTCGTCGACGTCGCGGTCGGCGGCGTCGAGTTCCGTTTCTTTGGCGTCGAGTTCGTCGCGTTTATCGGCGATCCGCGAGTCGAGGCGTTTGCGCTCGGCTTCGAGGTCGGGCAGGTCGGCTTCGAGCGCGTCGAGGTCGTCGAGTCGATCGTCGAGCCGTCGGCGTTCGTCCTCCAGTTCGCTGATTTCTGCCCGGATGGCGTCGGTGTCGATGGGCCGCATGATGAGGTCGCGGAGGTCCTCGCCGCGGGCGACCGCCTGGCGAGCCTCGTTGGATTCGAGCAGGAATGCAAAGAGGTCGGCGACGGTGGCGTCGTCGAGATACGGCTCGCCACCCGCGGTGACGGTGCCGTTCTCTCGCGTGAGTGTGCGCGTGTAGGTGCTGTCGCCGATGGTGAGTTCGACCTCGCCGCGGTCGGCGTCACCCTTGAGCGTGACGCCATCGCTGCCGAGTGCGGCCATCACCGCCTGTAGGAGTGACGTACGATTCGTGGCGTTCCGCCCCGTGAGAGTGGTGACGCCGGCCGAGGCTTCGATATCCGTTCGGTCGATACCGCCGATGTTCTCGACGTGGAGACGGATGGATTCCTGTGCGAGTTCTTCAGTGCTCATCGTCCCGTCTTGAGAACGCATGCACAAAAAGGTGACTGCCGAACGTCGGCGGCGTCGCCGTGGTCGGTCCGACTATGACACTCCGACTTCTGTCATAGTAGATTTCTCGAGGCCGGTTCTGAACACTCGCAGCCCCCCCGCTCGAACAGTTCGGACACTTGATACTGTTTACCACAGTCCTCACAGAGGACGCGCATGTCGACGAGCAGGTTGAACTCGCCCAGCGTGATCCGATCGGTGTTCCGCAGTCGTTCGACTTTGCTCTCGACGATAGTCGTCATGCGGCGCTTGAGCCGCTGGACATTCGTGGTTTCGGTCTCGACCGGATCCACGTCGGGCGACGAGTAGCTCACGTCCCGATAGCCCGTCAGGTAGGTGTGGATGGCCTGCCGTGAGACGAAATCCGCCACGAGCCGGTCGACGTCGATGCCGTGCTGTTCGAGTCGGTTGGTGGCCTGAACGGCCGCCCCGCTGCTCACATCGTTGTCGGTCAAGAGTCGATAGATGTTCGCTGATTCCCCGTCAAGTGTGGTCACCGATGCGTCCCGAAGGGTCTGGGCGAGCAGCTCTCGATTGAAGTACTCCGCGAGCTCGCGCAGACTCATCCGCTCGGTCGTCTCCCCTACCCAGCGCTCGACCAGCTCGTCGCCCAGACCCGTCAAGTTTCGCCGACGGATCACCGCCACGACTTTGCTGTTCGAGTCGGTTTCCGAACCCGCAGTGTCGTCCGATTCGCCCGAATCACTCATCACCGCTGCTAACCCCGCAAGCGTCAAAAGCTCTCCGACGCGTGGCCCGTCGGTCCGTCGGACGGTTACTGCTCGATTTCTTCCATCTAGCGATACAACAGTTTTCATCACTCGAATCGATCACCCACTGGAATCGTCGACCGCCGCTCACGCAAGCCGACCATCGACACCGAACACCCGAACCGATCCGACAGCCCCGCCCGCATACGAACGTCGATTTCACGCTACGAAACGGTCTTGCCGGCCGGCTGCATCGACGATTCGTCGCTACTGACCGATCTGTGTCGCCATTGAGTCTGAGCAGCCCGGATTCGTCCATCTCGTCCGACGGGAACGGTTCCGGGCCTGATGACAGTTCGTACTCTCGAAAGAACAATCGTTTTACGTGCTGAAGCGCACGTTTCGCGTAACGAATTCACACGATGAACGACGAAACAACGGTCAAGACGACGACGAAATCGCTCCGGATCGTCGAACTCCTCCACGAGCGCGGTGGGGCCGGCATCACCGAGATCGCCGATCGGCTGGGGCTGTCGAAGAGCACGGTGTACAAACACCTCCGGACGCTCGAAGCGGAGCGATACGTCTTCAAGGGCAGCGGCGACGTCTACTACGTCGGACTGCGATTCCTGCGTCTCGGGGTCGGTGCCCGGCGGCAGCGACGGATCTACGAGACGGCGAAGCCGGAGATCCAGCGACTGGCCGAGGAATCCGGCGAGATGGCGAACCTGCTGGTCGAAGAGCACGGCCGCGGCATCTTCCTGTACCGGGCCGACAGCAGCCGAGCGGTGAATCTCGACACCCACGCCGGTCGAGAGGTGTATCTCCACACCACCGCGATGGGCAAGGCGATCCTCGCCAACCTCCCCGAGCAGCGGGTCTCGGAAATCATCGACCGCCACGGGCTCCCGGAGATGACCGACCACACCATCACCGACCGGGACGTCCTGTTCGAGGACCTCGACGCGACCGCCGAGCGCGGTTGGGCGGTCGACAGGGAAGAGCGGTTGAACGGTCTCTGCTGTGTCGCGACGGCGATCACGGACCCGGACGGGACACCGCTCGGTGCCATCAGCGTCTCCGGCCCGCGGAGTCGGCTGAAGGACGACAAACTCCTCGACGAACTGCCCGAGATGATCCGCGACATCCAGAACGTCATCGAACTCAACGTCGCCTACGAGTAACGCCACTCCGCTCTCACCGCCGAGACGACCACCCCCTCCGCCCATCGTGTCGGGCGCTCGTCGGAAGACCGTGCAGTCGGCAGCCGCTCTGCAAAAACGAACGTTCGCGACGACGAAACACCATTCGACCGAACGTGGACGACAGTCAGCGCGTTCCGGGATCACCCGCGACGACGACGCGAAGGTCGTTGACGTTGGTGCCCGTCTTGCCGGTGTCGACGACCAATCCCCGCTCGGCGAGATACGGAGTGACGTCGTTGGCCGTCAGCGCCGCTCGTGCCCGGTCGTGGTCCCCGAGTGCGTCATGGTCGGCGATCGCGCCGGCGACGTCGCTCGCACCGTCCGTGCCATCCGTGTCGACGCTGGCGACCACCACGTCCGCCGAATCGCTGGTCAGCGCACCACTGAGAACGAACTCCTGATTGGGGCCACCGGAGCCGTCGCCGTCCAGCGTCACCGTCGTCTCGCCGCCCGAGAGGAAGACTGCGGGGGCTGCGACGGGATTTTCGGTCGCGAGCGCCTCTTCGGCGATGGCGACGTGGGTCTTCGCCGCCTCCCGTGCCTCGCCCTCGACGCGCGACGAGAGGATGATCGGCGTGTAGCCGCGCTCCTCGGCCACGGTCCGTGCGGCCGCCAGCGCGGTGAAGCCGTCGGCGAGCACGTGAACTCGACTTGCCTCGAACACTTCGTCGTCGGGACCGGGCGTTTCGGGCCGGTTGCCGGCGATGCCACCGTCGAGATGCGCTTCGACCGCCGCCGCGGGCGTGATGTCGTATCGGTCGAGCACGGCGAGCGCGTCGGCGTACGTCGATTCGTCGGGGACGGTCGGGCCGCTGGCGATGACGCTCGGGTCGTTGCCGACGACGTCGCTGACGAGGAGACTGTGGACGGTCGCGGGCGCTGCTGCTGCGGCGAGTTGCCCGCCCTTGATAGCCGAGAGGTGTTTCCGCACGGCGTTGATCTCGTGGATCGTCGCGCCGCTCGCGAGCAGATCGTCGGTCAGCGACTGTAGCTCTGCGAGCTCGACGCCATCGACGGGTGCCGGCAACAGTGCGCTGCCGCCCCCGGAAATCAGACAGAGTACGAGTGTGTCCGCGGTCGCGTCGTCGGCCAGCGAGAGCACGCGCCGCGCGCCTTCCTCGCCGGCTTCGTCCGGCGTCGGATGGGAGCCTTTGACGACCGCGATGCAATCGGTCTCCTGTGGGTCGTTCGTGACGACGACGCCGTCGGTGAGTCGCTCTCCCAGTACGTCCTCGATGACGGCCGCCATCTGCGCGGCGGCCTTCCCGCCGCCGACGACCACGACCTCGCTGTACTCGTCGAGGTCGACGGTCGCGTCGTCGACCGTCAGCGTCGTGCCATCCCGTTCGAGCGCCTCGCTCATCACGCGCGTCGGCTGCGTCGCCGCGATACCCGCCTCGATACAGTCGAGTGCAACCTCGTGAGCGGGAGTCTTCGTGAGTTGCTCCCGGTTTCGAATCATGACCCCTGTCCTCCGAACGCGTGCGCTAGCTGGTCCATTCGCCTTTCATGTCGCCAGCGGTCGAAACCCCTGCGACACGCCTCGCTCACGTCGACGTGTCGGACGAACGCTTCGCCGCCGTTGTCGAGTTGGTCCCCACAGAACGGACACCGTTCCGGTCCGCTCCACTGCGGAGACGGAGCGCTTTGGCTGCTGTGCGTCATGCCGTACCGTTCCACCCCCGCCTATAAAAATAGTGGGTGGGCGACCACCGATTCGCTCCGTCGACGAGTGGCAGTTCGGTCGGTGCTCGTCGTCCGATGTGCGAGCGCTCGGCCGACCGAACCGGAAAAACGGTGGTTCGACCCGCTCAGAAGATCGACTTGTCGGTCTCTTTGGCGGTGAGGAATTCGAGGAGAACGGGCGTTCCCTCCTCGGTCTTCTGAACGCCGCGTTCGATCGCGTCGCTGATCTCGTCGGGCTCTTCGATGCGCTCGCCGTAGCCGCCGAGCGACTCGGCGAAGTCGGCGTAGTGACCCGAGAACTCGGTGTCGTAGGAGGCCATCTCGAAGTTGTTGAGCACGACCTCCATGACCGGGATGCCCTCGCGGGCGGCGGTCTCGAAGTCCATGCCGGTCATGCCGATAGCGCCGTCGCCCATGATGTGGACACAGGTTTTGTCCGGGCGGATGAGCTTCGCGCCCATCATGAGACCCAGCCCGTAGCCGAGCTGTGTCGTCTTCCCCCAGCCGACGTACGAGAGCGGCTCCGTGACCTCGAAGAACGGGGCCATGAAGTCGCGTGCGTTGCCGGCGTCGTGGGTCACAATACTACTCTCCTTGTCGAGGGCCTGATCGAACTCGTGGACCACCCTGTAGGGGTTGATCGGCGTCTCGTCGGAGGTGAGTTTCGGCCGCCACTCTTCGAGCCACTCCTCGCGGACCGATTCGATCTCCCGGACGACGTCGTCGCGGCGACCGCGCGACCCGTCGACGCGGCTCTCGACGGCATCGGTGAGCGCTTCGAGTGTCAGTTTCGCGTCGCCGACGAGCGAGTACTCCGAGGACACGTCTTTATCGATGTCGCCCGCGTCGAGCGTCGAGTGGATGACCGTTTTGTCCTCGGGGACGGTGATGCCGTAGGCGGTGTCGGTGAAACTGCAGCCGACGCCGAAGACGACGTCACACTCCTGGAGAAAGTGATGGAGCTGACCCGGCTCGCTCTTGCTGCCGGCACCGATCGAGAGCGGGTGATCCTCCGGGAAGGCGCTCTTGCCGTTGAGACTCGTCGCCACCGGCACTTCGAGTGTCTCCGCGATTTTTTTGAGCGGCTCCCACGCCTTCGCGTAGTGGACGCCCTGCCCCGCGTAGATGATCGGATTTTCCGCTTCGAGCAGCACGTCGGCGACCTCCGCGACGCCGTCAGGGTCGGGTCCCGACCGGTTCGTGCTCGTCGGCGTGTAGTCGAACTCCGAGACCTCCTCGCCGAAGACGTCCTTCGGGACCTCGACGACCGACGGCCGTTGACGACCGTTCCGGGCCGCGTTGAACGCGCGCCGCATCGTGTCGTCGACGGCGTCGGGGTCGGTGAGCTGTTCGCAGGTCTTGCTCACCGGTTGATAGGTGAGAAAGGAGTTGAATCGGGGGTCGACGTCGGTGTCGGCCAGATCGTAGCCCGCCGGAATGGCGACTAGCGGTGCCGACTCCGTGTACGCCTGTGCGACGCCCCCGACGGAATTCTCCGTGCCGGGACCGTGCTGGCAGGCGAAGGCCGCGACGTCCTCGCCCGAGGAGACGCGCCCGATACCGTCGGCCATGTGCAGCGCGGTGCGCTCCTGCCGTGTGATGATGGTGCGGACGCCCGCGTCCTCCGCCGAACCGGTGTCGAACAGGGGATTGCTCGGAAATCCGAAAAGATACTCTACGCCTTCCGCTTTCAGCACTTCCGCGATTGATTCATTAACGTTCATGCTAGTCCTCGGTCCGCTTGCTGGACGTCTACGCAACAAACCGGGGTGTTGATAAGCTTATCGCCTATCCGAGTCGTCACCGGAATGACCACTCGTACCAACAGAGTCAAATGACGCGCTCGCGTTCGCACGACTGTTCGGCCATGACCGACGACACCGACCTGCGACGGCTCTGCATTCACGAATCGGTTGGCAACAAGATCCCCGAAGACGGCTTCGTCGCGGCGTTCGACGACCTCTCGATCCCGGTCGAGCTGGTCGCCGACGGCGAGAGGTACGACGAAAGCGACGCGGTCGCGTCGTTCGAACCTCGTCCCGAGTTCCGCGACGCCGGCTGGGTACACGTCATCCGCGCGGGCTACGACGCCTTCGACACCGACGAGTACGAGGCGACCGGCACGCCCTTGACCAACAGCACGGGAATTCATGGGACGACCGTCGGCGAGATCGCCGTTGGCTACATGCTCTCGCTGGCCCGCATGCTCCACATCTACCGCGACCACCAGAACCACAGCGATTGGTACGAACCTGAGTACGAACGACCGTTCACCGTCGAGAGCGAGCGCCTCTGTGTCATCGGTCTCGGAACGCTCGGGCAGGGCATCAGCGAGCGTGCGGACGCGCTCGGGATGGACGTCGTCGGCGTCCGTCGCTCCGAGAAATCGGTGTCGGGCGTCTCCGAAGTGTACCACCCCGACGACCTCCACGAAGCCATCGCGGACGCCCGCTTCGTCGCGGTCGCCGTCCCGCATACGCCGTCGACGGAGGGGATGATCAGCACCGACGAACTAGAAACGATGCGTGACGACGCCTATCTCGTCAACGTCGCCCGGGGGCCGATCGTCGATCAGGAAGCACTGGTCGACGCGCTCGATTCGGGGATCGTCGCCGGCGCGGGTCTCGACGTCTTCGAGACCGAGCCCCTCCCCGAGGAATCGCCGCTGTGGGACTTCGAGGAGGTCATCGTCTCGCCACACCGCGGGTCGGCGACGAACCGCTACCACCTCGACATCGCCGACCTGGTCGCCGAGAACGTCCGCCGATACCAGGACGGCCAATCCCTGAAGAACCGCGTCGCCTGAACCGACGCCCTCATCGGAACGCGCTATCGCACTTTTTCGAAAAACGTCACACCCGTCCACCGCGTGAGAATCCGCAAACGTCGGTAGTCGGCCGTGGCTCGTCGAAAACCGACCGTCGAAAAATGGAATTTTGGCGCTCTACAGCCGGTCGCCGAGGTCGGAGACGACGTCGACGGTCTTCGCGTCACCGCCGAGGTCGGGCGTGCGCGGTGCGGACTCGTCGGCGAGCTGTGCCGCGACGGCATTGCGGAGGTCCGCTGCGGCGGCGTCCTCGCCGTCGCCGAGGTACTCGAACAGCATTGCGCCGGTGAGAACCGACGCGAGCGGGTTGGCGACGCCCTCCCCGGCGATGTCGGGGGCGCTGCCGTGGACCGGTTCGAACATGTCCGGATAATCGTTCTCCTCGTTGATGTTGCCCGAGGGCGCGAGACCGAGGCTGCCGGTGATGATGGCGGCGATGTCGGTCGTGATGTCGCCGAAGAGGTTCGAGGCGACGACGACATCGAACTCCTCGGGCCGGCGAATCATGTCCATCGAGGACCGGTCGACGAGCAGGCTGTCGACCTCGACCTCCGGAAACTCTCCCGAGACCTCCTCCACGACGTCGTCCCAGAAGACCATCGAGTGGGCCTGTGCGTTCGATTTGGTGATGGAGGTGAGGTGGCCCTCGCGCTCTTCGGCCGCCTCGAAGGCGCTACGGACGATGCGTTCGGTGCCCTGCCGGGTGAACAGGCTCGACTGGACGGCGACCTCGTTGTCGAAACCGTGGTGTTCCCGGCCGCCGACGTTCGCGTACTCGCCCTCGGTGTTCTCGCGGTAGACGACGAGGTCGATGTCGCCGCCCTCGTAGCCCCGAAGCGGGCTTTCGATGCCCTCGAACAACTTGTTCGGGCGCTTGCAGATGTACTGGTCGAAGCCCTTCCGGATCGGGAGGAGAAGCCCGTTGAGCGTCACGTGGTCGGGAACTTCCGGATGGCCGACGGCCCCGAGGAAGATGGAGTCGGCCGACTCGACCCGGTCGAGTCCGTCGTCGGGCATCATCGCACCCTCCTCCAGATAGCGCTCGGTACCCCAGTCGTAGGTCGTCCGTTCGAGCGCGAAGCCGTGTTTTTCCGCGACCGCATCGAACACGTCCATCGCGGCGCTCGTGACTTCGGTACCGATACCGTCGCCCGGGATGACGGCCACGTCGTACGTCTCCATGCACGCCCGTATCGGGTTCGGTTGTAAATAACTGCCGATGTCGTCGATCCACGGCGTCGATGCCGGTGACAGCGGACGGCACCCTCGACTCGCCGCTCACCGATTCGTCGCCAAACGAGAACACGGCGGTGGCTACGGAACGCTCACGAACGCACTCGGCGACGATTGGCGAACTCCTTTTATTCCCACACCGATAGCGTTCACCAGAGTATGACAACGAGAAACACGAAAATCGTCTGCACGCTGGGGCCGGCGACCGTCGAGCAGCGGACCGTCGAACGGCTCATCGAGAGCGGGATGTCGGTCGCACGGCTCAACGCCAGCCACGGCACCACCGAGGACCGCGCCGCGCTCGTCGAGACGGTGCGCGCGGCGGGGGCAGCCGTCGGCCGGTCGGTCGCGGTCATGCTCGACCTGCCCGGCCCGGAGATCCGCACCGCGCCGCTCGACGACCCCATCGAACTCCGGGCCGGCACCGAGATCCGATTTTCGGAGGGCGAGACCGCAACCCCCGAGGCGGTCGGTCTCTCGACGAGTATCGCGGCCGCCGGTCCCGGCGACCGCGTGTTGCTCGACGACGGCCGCATCGAGACGGTCGTCAGCCGTGTCGAGGGCGAAACCGTCGTCACGGAGGTCGAAAGCGGCGGTCGGCTCGGCGGTCGGAAGGGCGTCAACGTGCCCGGCGTCGATCTCGGACTGGAGCCGGTCACCGAGCAGGACCGACAGGAGCTAGCGCTGGCGGCCGACCACGACGTCGATTTCGTCGCGGCGAGTTTCGTCGGGAGCGCCGCGGACGTCTACGCGGTCAACGAGGCGCTCGAAAAACACGGCGCGGACGTGCCCGTCGTCGCCAAGATCGAGCGCGCGGGCGCTGTCGAACGACTGGACGGCATCGTCGAAGCGGCCTACGGCGTGATGGTCGCGCGCGGCGACCTCGGGGTGGAGTGCCCGATGGAGACGGTGCCGCTCGTCCAAAAGCGCATCATCCAGCGGTGTCATGCGGCCGGCGTGCCGGTCATCACGGCCACCGAGATGCTCGATTCGATGACGCACGCGCGCCGGCCGACCCGCGCGGAGGCTTCGGACGTGGCGAACGCGGTGTTCGACGGCACCGACGCGGTGATGCTCTCCGGTGAAACGGCCGTCGGCGACCATCCCGTGCGAGTGGTCGATGCGATGGCAACCATCGTCGGCGCGGTCGAAGCCAGCGACGAGTACGCCGACCGCAACGAACAGGACGTGCCGAAACCCGGGCGCGCCCGGACGGACGTACTGGCTCGCTCGGCGCGCTATCTCGCCCGCGACATCGACGCGGCGGCGATCGTCGCGGCCACCGAATCGGGCTACACGGCGCTCAAAGCGGCCAAATACCGTCCCGACGTGCCGGTGGTCGCCGTGACGCCGTCGAGAGCGGTCTGCCGGCGGCTCGCGCTGTCTGCGGGGGTCGTTCCCCAGTTCGCGCCACTCACCGAGCGCGAGAAGAGCACCGACGTCGTGATACAGAACGCCGTCCAGACGGCCGTCGACGCCGGCATCGTCGACAGCGGCGACAGCGTGGTCGTCCTCGCCGGCCTGATGACCGATCTCGAAGCGGCGAACACGACGAACATGCTCAAGATACACGTGGCCGCCGACATCGTCGCCGCCGGGCGCTCGATCGTCGCGGGCGTCGCCACCGGCCCGCTCTTCCACGCTGAGCACGGTGATCTCACGTCGGTCCCCGACGGCAGCGTGCTGACGCTGCCGACCGATTTCGACGACGAGTTCACCGGCGACCCCTCGGCTCTCGCCGGCATCGTCAGCGGGCACAAGGGCGTCACGGGCTATTCCGCCATCGTCGCCCGCGAACTCGGGATTCCGATGGTCGGCGGCGTGGGTCTCGGCGATCTCCCGAGCGAGGCGACGGTGACCCTCGACGCCGAGCGCGGCGTCGTCTACGAGGGCGATATCACCGATACACGATAGGTGCTCTCGGGTTCGAAATCGACTGCGCTCGCCGGTCGTCGTACCGCTTGCGGAACTACGGAAGAAATTCGTGGGGCGTTCGATTGACTGCTATTTCAGTCGACGCGCGCTTCCTCGCCCGCCAGATCCTCGATGACCTGCATCACACCGGAGTTGTCGTCGTCGCCACGGCCGGTCGTCTCCATCGCCTTGTAGAGTTCGTGGGCGATGCCGGTCTGTGGCATCGGCGCGCCGAAGGCCTCGCCGGCGTCGGTCGCGATGCGGAGGTCCTTGTACTGGTAGGAGGCGAAAAAGCCCGGGTCGAAGTCTCCCTCGATCATCGACGGCGCGCGGTTGTCGAGCGTCCAGCAGCCCGCCGCACCGCCGGAGATGGCCTCGATGACCGCATCGAGGTCCGCGCCGGCCTTCTGAGCGAAGACGAGCGCCTCGCTCACGCCGACCATCTGGGCGGCCACGACGATCTGATTGCAGGCTTTCGTCGTCTGGCCGGCCCCGCTCGGGCCGCAGTGGGTGATCGTCTCGCCCATCGCTTCGAGCAGTTCCTCGTTGGCGTCGAAGACGCCCTCGTCGCCGCCGACCATGATCGAGAGCGTGCCGTCGATGGCTCCCTCCTCGCCACCGCTGATCGGTGCGTCGAGCATGTCCGCACCCGCTTCCTCGATCTCCGTAGCGAGTTCCTCGGTGGCGGTCGGCGAGATCGTCGACATGTCGATGACCGTCATGCCGTCGCTCAGGCCCGCGAGAATGCCGTCGTCGTCGCGGACGATCGACTCGACGACCGGCGAGTCCGGCAGGCAGGTGATGACGACGTCAGTTCGCTCGGCGACTTCCTCGGGGGAGTCGGCCCGCTCGCCACCGTACTCGACGAGTTCGTCGACCGATTCTTGCGAGCGGTTGTGTCCCACGACGTCGTAGCCCGCGTCGATGAGGTTCTTCGACATCGGGAGGCCCATAATACCGAGTCCGACGAAACCGATTGTCTCTGTCATTCCATCACACAACTCGCACTCGGCCAGTAAAAGCCATCGGTTCGTCGTTCGCCGACCATGCTCGACGACGACCGCCGAACGGTGGGCTGGGTCGCAAGCGTTATGTCCGTCTCGCCGGTGGCTCCGCGTATGCCACAGATAGGCCAGTCAGCGCCGGCGTTCAATCTGCAAAACCACGACGGCGAGTCGGTCTCGCTTGCGGAGTTCGAGGGCCAGCGCGTCGTCCTCTACTTCTATCCGAAGGCGGGGACCGAAGGTTGTACCGTCGAGGCGAACGATTTCGGCGATGCGTTCGAGGATTTCGAGCGACGTGACGTGCAGATACTCGGCGTCTCGATGGATCCGGTCGCGGACCTCGCCGATTTCAGGGACGACGAGTCGATTCCGTTCCCGCTATTGAGCGACGAGGACGGCACGGTCGCCGAACAGTACGACGCCGCCGGCGACGGGACCGCGCTCCGGAACACCGTCGTCATCGGGCCGGACGGCGACGTCGAAGCCGTCTACGAGGACGTCTCGCCCGACGGGCACGCCGAGCGGGTGCTCGACGATATCGCCGACCGCGAGGCAGCGTAGAGCACGCGGCCGCCGTTCGTTGGAGTGGGGGTAAGAGTTCAGGACGACATCGTACCCGCAAGCTCGGCGATCGCGCCGGTCAGGACTCGCGTCGCGGACGCACAGCTCTCCCAGCCGGTCCATTCGAGCGGGTTGTGGGAGATGCCGTCGCGCGACGGCGCGAAGATCATCCCCGAGTCGGTGACTTTCGCCACGTGCATCGTGTCGTGGCCGGCCCCCGAGTGGAGTTCCATCGTCGAAACGCCGCTCTCGGCGGCCGCCTCGCTCAGCGCGGTCGTACAGCGGTCGTGCATCGCTATCGGTTCGATGTCGTAGGGCCGCTCGAAGGTGGTGTCGACGCCGCGCTCGGCTTCGAGGCGCGCGAGGCTCGACTCGACCGCGCCGACGACGGCCTCCATCGAGTCGTATTCGACGTCGCGGATATCGATGCCCAGTTCGGCGTGTCCGGGCACCACGTTGACCGCGTTCGGGCTGACATCGAGTTTTCCCACCGTGCCGACGACGGTCTCGCCCTTCTCGGCGACCACGTCCTCGGTCGCACCCTCGACGTCGAGAACCAGTTCGCTCGCCGCCGCGAGGGCGTCCGTCCGGTCGTGCATCGCCGCACAGCCCGCGTGGTTCGCCTCGCCCTGAACCTCGACTTCACAGCGGATCGTGCCGGTGATCGACGTGACGATGCCCACGGGGACGTTCGCGTCTTCGAGTCGGCTGCTCTGCTCGACGTGGACTTCGAGCCA
The DNA here is from genome assembly GCF_000755245.1 of Halococcus sediminicola. NCBI lineage: Archaea > Methanobacteriati > Methanobacteriota > Halobacteria > Halobacteriales > Halococcaceae > Halococcus > Halococcus sediminicola. Next base: position 112,133 of record NZ_BBMP01000025.1, read on the forward strand.
CGAGTCCCACGCGCTCGCGTCGAGTCGGCCGGTGCCCCTCGCGCCGATATCGGTCAGGGCGTCGTCGAGGGAGATACCATCATCGTCTTCGAGCGCGAGCGCCTCCTCGACCGACTGCTGGCCGCTCGCCACCGCCGAGCCGAGCACGCCGTTCGAAAAGCGCGTGCCCTCCTCCTCGGTGAAGCAGACGACCTCGACCGGCCGCCCGAGATCGGCGTCGGCCTCCTGGAGCGCACGGACGGCTTCGAGTGCGCCGTAGACCCCCAGTACCCCGTCGAAGATGCCGCCCTCGGGCACCGAATCGAGGTGGCTGCCGGCGGCGACCGCGGCTGCGTCCGGGTCGGCCCCGTCGGGCACCCACCGGCCGACGACGTTCCCGACCGCATCGACTCGGACGTCAAGACCGGCGTCCTCCAATCGCTCGACGAAATACTCGCGCACCCGTCGGTTTGCCTCCGTGCCGGGGAGCACCGTCCGTCCGCGCCCTTCCGCGACCGCTATCGCGCCGTACTCGGCGTTCGTCTCGATGTCGTCGCGAAGCCGGTCGGCGTCGACGCAGCGAGCCGGCTCTTCGATTGTGTTCATCGTTCGCACGTCGGTAGAACGCGACCCGGTTTGAATATACCGGAACGAAGGCGCGAACCACCCTGTCGGGCGAGAACCGACAGCGGAAAAATGGCTTATTAGTTGTGGTTGGTTCTCAATCCGCAGCCGGTGACGGCGACTCCGAGAGGTACTCCGTGGTGCGCTCGTCGAGATCGACCTTCCGGAGCGCGACGTAGGCGACGAAACCGACGGGCAGGCCGATCATCCACGAGAGATCGAGCATCGCGAGGCTGGCGAGCGACCCGACGAGCACGCTCGCGATCGCCGTGACCGAGAAACCCCTGATGAACCAGAACTTCGAGTCGCGGCTCTTGTCGTACAGCGAGGGGATGGAGGTATCTCCGGACCGAAATATCCAGTAATCGGCCAGCAGGACGCCGAGGACCGGCCCCAGCGGGACGGCGTAGGCGTTGATCATGAGGAAGTAGATACCGCCCTCCGCGGAGAACAGCACCCACGGGAAGGTGACGACCGAGAGCACGCTCGCGATGACGAGTCCGCGCTCCCAACTGGTGTCGATGGCGTCCTGGAGGACGTGGACGGTCGGAATGAGGTTCAAGGTCAGGTTCGAGGAGGTCTGGGCCGCGAGGACGAACACCATCACCGCGACGCCGACCGTCGGATTCGGTGCCACGTCCATGATGGCGAACACCGGGTTCTGGGTGTTCGTCGTGATCGACGTGCCGAAGATGATGCCGACAAGCGCCATGTACAACATCGCCGGGGCGACCCCGAGCAGATGGCCGAGGACGTGGTTCCCCGAACCGCGACGCTTTTGGAGGTGACGACTGAGGTCGGCCGCGTTGAGCGCGCCCGTCATCGCCGTGCCGACGTGGGCCGCGACGATGGTGAGGAAGGGCAGCCCCCACGTGCCGCCGTAGCTGAGCGACCCGGAAGAGATGCCCTGTTTCGAGACGACCGTGAACACCGTGTACGCGAGCAGGACGATGATGACGCCGGCGGCGATCGAGTCGAACCACTTTATCGAACTGATGCCACCCCACGCGAGGGCGACGTTCAACAGCAAGAACAGCACGAAGATAGCTGGACGTTGCCGACACCCCACAGCGTCTGGGTGATGCTCTGGATGGCCAGCGCGCCGATCCAGTTGCCGATGCCGAGCCAGATGATCGCCGGCAGCAGGCGCACGAGGTTCGGGATGATCGCCCCACGGGTGCCGAAGGCGGCCCGCGATTGGGCGACGAAGGGGATGCCCTTCTCGTAGCCCCAGCGGCCGTTGAGGACGAAAAAGACCGCCGACGTCACCGCGCCGATGATCATGGCGACCGTGGCCTGCACCACGTTCAGCGGTCCCTGCGGATAGACGGCGAAAAACGCCGTCGCGAACCCCTGTACGATGATGAACGACGCCCACCACACAGGAATGTAATGTGAAAGACTCATCGAACGCTGGTCGTCCGGGATCGGGTCCAGTCCTTCCGAACTCGATTCGGTCATGGTGTGCCCTCGTATGGCATACTATCCCGTACGTCGTGGAGGGGAATTATATAACTTTCGTTGGCTTCTTCGAACGTGAGGTCCACGAACCGTCTCGAATCGCGATTTCGTTCGAACAACTCGATTCGATTCGTTCACGGGACCGGACAGCCAAACGACTATACGTCACTGGATAGAATCGGCGGTCGATGACCGTTGACACAGTGATCGCGAACGGGACCGTCGTGACGAGCGAGCGCACTTTCGAGGGAGCCGTCGCCATCGACGAGGGGACCATCGTGGCCGTCGGTGACGAGGAGACGCTACCGGGGGCCTCCTCCACGATCGACGCGTCGGACCGCCTCGTGATGCCGGGCGTCGTCGACCCGCACGTCCACGTCGACGACCACGTCTCGCTCGATAGTTACGAGTCGGCGACCAGCGCCGCCGCGCTCGGCGGCGTCACCTCAGTAATCGACTTCGGCTGGCAGGCGTACGTCAGCGAGGACAGCGCGTGGGACGAGGAGAGTACCATCCGCGAGGGCGTCGAGCGAAAGCGCGCGAAGGCCGAGAATCCCGTGGTCGACTTCAGCCTTCACGGCGGGTTCTTGCGCGAAGGTGAGGACGCCTTCGAGGAGTTAGCGAGACTCGTCGAGGACGGCATCACCTCGTTCAAAATGTACAGCACCTACGAGTTCGGTCTCTCGAACGGTTACATCCGCCGGGTGTTCGAGAAGTTGGCCGATCTCGACGCCGTCGCGGTCGCCCACACCGAGGATCACAGCGTCTGTGAGTCTTTGACCGAGGAATTTCGGGAGGCAGGGCGCGACGACCCCCGCTGGCTCGCCGAGGCGCGACCGGACTACGCCGAAGCGATGGCCGCCGACGACCTCGCGCGCCTCGCCAGCGAGATCGGTGTCAAATACTACGGGTTCCATACTGCTTCCAGGAAGGCGGCGGACGCGCTCGCGCGCTATCGGCGCGACGGGAGCAACATTCGGGGCGAGGCCTGCGTCCACCATACCACGCTGACGAAGGAGCGCTACGACGAGCTAAGGAATTTGCCGAAGCTCACGCCGCCGTTGCGGACCACAGACGACAACGACGGGCTGTTCGAACACCTCCGCGAGGGTGCGCTGAGCGTCGTCTCGACCGATCACGTCGCCCAGACGCGCGAGCGCAAGGAGACCACCGAGTGGTGGGAAGACCCGTACGGGGCTAACGGGCTCCAGGCGAGCCTCGCGGTGTTCCACGACGAAGCGGTGAACCGGCGCGGCTTCTCGTATCCGTTCCTCGTCCGAACGATGTGTGCGAACCCCGCACGAACGTTCGGGTTCGCCGAGAAGGGAACGCTCGATCCAGGTACTGACGCCGACATCGTCCTGTTCGACCCGAACGAGTCCTACACCATCACGGCCGAAGACAACGCTTCGGTCGCCGACTACTCGATCTACGAGGGTCGTGACGTGACCGGTCGCGTCGAGACGACACTCGTCCGCGGCGAGGTCGTCGCCGACGACGGCAAGATCGTCCAGACCGGTCGCGGCGAGTTCGTCCCGCGCGAGCGGCCCGACTGGAGCGTCTGAGCCGAATAGTATTCTTAGCGAGTCGTCGGTTCGATTTCGAGATCACGAACGCGAGCGTCGGCTACCGGATGGCGGACAGAGGGACCGACGGCTCGGCGTTGCGGTCGAAAAATCTGGTCGGACCCTCGCCGCCCGGTTAGACTTCGCGGATGGTGATGTCTTTCTGTCCGGTTCTGAGCGTTTCCTGTTCCATCTCCCGGAGTTCGTCCCGTGCGGCATTGAGGGTTGCGACGTGGTTGCCCGCCAACTCCCCGGCAGGACTCTTGAAGCACGTCGAGCCACAGGGGACGAGGATCTCCTTTTCGTTGCGGTAGCCCGGATAGAGCAGAATGTCGCCGTAGGACGGATACACCGTGTGGTTCTCGCGGGGGATCTCGGGAAGTTCGATCTCGTCGATGTTGACCCACGTCGCGTGACCGCTCCAGCGGACGTGCATCAGATGTGATTCGAGCGGCAGGAAGTCGCGCATGGCTTCGACCGACTCCGGAGCCTCCTCTTCGAGCAGTTCGGCCGTGTAGACGTCGCCGTCGATGTCGAATTCCAGTTCTCCCATGTCCTCCGACGCAACCGCCCACCTGATAAACGTTGTGGAACCCCCCTCCCACGAACCCCTCGGTCGAAACGATATTCGAGGATGCCCATCGACCTGCCGGTCGGTCCCGCGGTGATACCGAACCTTGAAGTAGGTACCCGAACCACATGATAATTGCAGGATGACTGTCAGAGAACGTCTTCCGACGAACGGCCAGCGAACCGACGACGGGCGGTGCAACTAATCACATGACACAGAGACACGACGAGCGACTCCACGACAGAAAGTTCGTCCGCACCTTCTTCACCTCCCCCACGGCGGTGGAGGGCGAAGAGGATTCGGCGAAGATGATCCGCAGCGCGAGCGGCCTGCGGGGCATGCAGGCCCCCGACGTCTGGGTGCCGGACAACGAGGACGCGACCGCGCCGTCGATGCGCGACGAGGGTGCACGGAACATCGTCGAGGTGGTCTCCGAAAACGGTGCGGAGTTCCCCGGCGAGATCCACCCGCGGGTGGTCTGGCACCGCGACAGTCCCAGTACCCGCCATCAGGGCTTCGAGCGGATGCTGAGGATAGCCGACCCCGAGAAGGGCGCTATCGAGCACTTGGGCGGGTTCGTCATCCCGGAGGTTGGCGGGGTCGACGACTGGAAGAAAGCCGACGAGTTCATCACCATCGTCGAGACCGAGCACGGGTTAGAAGAGGGTTCGATAGCCATGTCGGTGATCATCGAAAGCGGTGCCGCGGAGTTAGCGATGGGCGACCTCCGAGAGGAGATGGGCAAGCCGACCAATAATTTGGAGCGGCAGTCCCGGCGCGAGGATGGCTAAGTGAACCAGACCAAGTACGTGACCACAGTCACCCGCACCAGGAACATTCA